>NZ_JAVRHI010000416.1:0-19550 GCF_034105845.1 Streptomyces sp. CRN 30
CGCGCGGCGGCCCCCGGGCACGGCGCGCAGGGCGGGACGGGCACACCCGCCGGAGCGCGCCGGGCGACCGCCGAGCGGCCCGCGCTGCGGATGGTGCGCAGCCGTATCGCCTGGGCGCTCGCCGCCTTCTTCGGTCTCCAGGCCACCGCGGCCTACATCACCATGGGCTGGATGGCGCAGATCTTCCGCGACGCGGGCGTCTCCGCCGGCACCGCCGGAGTGCTCCTGGCCGTCATCATGGCGATGGGCATACCGCTGGCCTTCGTCATCCCGCGCGTCGCCGCCCGCCTGCCCCACCAGGGTCCGATCGTGCTCGTCCTCGGCTGCTGCGGCCTCGTGGGCTACGCCGGTCTGTACTTCGCCCCCGTCGGCGGCGCCTGGGTCTGGGCGCTGCTGCTGGGCGTCTCCAACTGCGCCTTCCCGCTCGCCCTGACCATGGTCGGCATGCGGGCCCGGACCGGTGCGGGCGTCGCCCAGCTCTCCGCCTTCGCCCAGAGCACCGGCTACCTGATCTCCATCCCCGGGCCGCTGCTGGTGGGCGTCCTGTACCAGCACAGCGGCGGCTGGGGCCTGCCGATCGCCCTGATGAGCGCCCTGATGGTGCCGCAGATGGTGGTGGGCTGGCTGGCCGGCCGCAGCCGCACGGTGGAGGACGAGGCGGCCCGCTGACCGGGGCCCGTGCCGGGGGTGCGAGACTGGCGGCATGCCAGTCCTCGACCCGAATCCCCAGAACGGCCAGAAGAAGATGCTGATCGTCTTCGGCTCGTTCCTCGCGATCTTCGTCGTCATCGCCATCGTGGCGACGATCGCCTCCCCGTGACGGGGATGGCCTCGTCTCCCCTTGGCGGGGATGGCCTCGTCTCCCCTTGGCGGGGATCGCCTCCCCGTGACGACCAGCCGTTTCCGTGTGGGGGGTGGGGTTAGCCCCCCTGTCCCCTAGGGGGTGAGACTCAGGGGAGAGTGGGTGGGTCACCGGATGGGACGGCGCCCGCGGATTCCGTAGGTTCGGATCAGCAACGGACGCCCGGACGCCGAAGACCCGCGGAGGCACTCATGTCGACCCCCACGCAGACCCGCCCCCGCCCCCGTCCGCTGCCCCGGGGCGGCGTCGACATCCGGCTGCCCTGGTGGGCCCTGGTCCTGCCGATACTCGCCTTCGTCCTGCTGCTCGCGCTGATCATCAACCCGTCGGAGGCGCACGCGGCCACCGCCGATCCGGCGCTCACCCACCTCCTGGAGCAGCTCCGGCACCTGTTCGGGCGCTGACACCCCGCCCACGGCACGGCACGGCACAGCACGACCCGGCCCGGAGGGCCCGCCCCCGCACGACGGCCGCGAATCCGCAAGTCAACTCCCTGCGCCTCGTGGCCTGTTTCATGCGAAGCTGGGAAGCATGAGCGTCGCAGAACCCCGCAGGATTGTCCTTTTCCGGCATGCGAAAGCAGACTGGCCCCAGGTGCCCGACCATGAGCGGCCGCTCGCCGAGCGTGGACGCAAGGACGCCGCAGAGGCCGGACGCCGCCTCACCGACAGCGGCATCTCCTTCGAGCTGGCCCTGTGCTCCACCGCCACCCGGACCCGCGAGACCTGGAAGCTCGCCGTCCAGGAGTTCCCGCAGCGCCCCAAGACGGTCTACGAGGAGCGGATCTACGAGGCGTCGCCGGGCGAGCTGATCGCCGTGCTCAACGAGACCCCCGACGACCTGCGTGACGTCCTGCTGATCGGCCACAACCCGGGCGTGCAGGGCCTCACCGACGTCCTGGCCGGGTCCGCCGAGGGCGACGTCCACGACCGGATGGCGGGCCGCGGCTTCCCGGCCGCCGCGTTCGCGGTGCTGTCCTTCACCGGTTCCTGGAAGGACCTGGAGCCCGGCGTCGCGACCCTGCGGGACTACTGGGCGCCGACGGACTGATCCCCGTACGGACGGGACACCCCAAGGGACCGGAAGGCCCGCCGCCGGAAGTGCTCCGGCGACGGGCCTCCGGCGCTTCCGTGTGCGACAGCGCCCGTTTCAGCGGTCCTCGGCGGTGGCCCGGTCGAGGAGCTGCTGGTCGAGCGTGTCCGCCGCCTCGACCTCCTCGCGGGTGACGCCCAGCAGATACAGGACGGTGTCCAGGAACGGCACGTTCACCGCGGTGTGCGCGGCCTGGCGCACCACCGGCTTGGCGTTGAAGGCCACCCCGAGACCGGCCGCGTTCAGCATGTCCAGGTCGTTGGCGCCGTCACCGATCGCCACGGTCTGCGACAGCGGTACGCCCGCCGCCGCGGCGAACCGGCGCAGCAGCCGTGCCTTGCCCGCCCGGTCCACGATCTCGCCGGTGACCCGGCCGGTCAGCTTCCCGTCGACGATCTCCAACGTGTTGGCCTGGGCGAAGTCCAGCCCGAGCCGCTCGCGCAGGTCGTCGGTGACCTGGGTGAAACCGCCGGAGACGACGCCCACCTGGTAGCCGAGCCGCTTCAGCGTACGGATCAGGGTCCGCGCGCCCGGCGTCAGCCGCACCTCGCTGCGCACCTTGTCCACGACGGAGGCGTCCAGGTCCTTGAGCAGCGCCACGCGCGCGTGCAGGGACTGCTCGAAGTCCAGCTCCCCGCGCATCGCGGCGGCCGTCACCTCGGCGACCTCGGCCTCGCAGCCCGCGTGCGCCGCGAAGAGTTCGATCACCTCGTCCTGGATGAGCGTGGAGTCCACGTCCATGACGACCAGCCGCTGCGCCCGGCGGTGCAGGCCGGCGGCGACCACCGCTATGTCGATGCCGAGGGCGGCCGCGTCCTTCACCAGCGCGGTGCGCAGTTGCTCGGTCTCCACGCCCGACACGGCCAGCTCGACCGCCGTCACCGGGTACTTCGCCAGCCGGAAGATCCGGTCGATGTTGCCGCCCGCCGCGGTGATCCGGGCGGTGACCTGGGCCGTCGCCTCGGAGGTGAGGGGGTGCCCCAGCACGGTGACCAGCGAGCGGCCGAGGCCGCGGGGCCGGTTGTCGCCCGTCCCCGAGATGATCTCGGCCTGCATCTTCATCGACTCGGCCCAGCTGTGGACGGTCGCCCGCAGCTCGCCCTCCAGCCCCCGGGGCGGCTGGGTCACGAGCGCGCACAGCACCATCCGGCCACGGGTGACGACCTGCTCGATGTCGACGACGTCGAGGGAGAAGGCGGCGAGAGTGTCGAAGAGGCCCGCCGTGATACCCGGCCGGTCCTTGCCGAAGATCTTGACGAGAAGCGTTGGGACGTCAGAGGTCTGCGTAGCGCTCATGGTGCTCATACGGTATCCGGCGCCCCAGCCCGACCGCGCCCGAGGTCCGCCTGGCGGACACGGAACGTTCGATGGCGTTCCGGTGGCGCGGGGCTTGCGGGGCGGTGGCCGGACACCACCGGCGGTCGGGCGTACGCGAGGCTTGTTACGGGGGTTACGGAGGTTACGGGGGTTACGGGAGTTACCGGGTACGCGCTGTGGTCATTCCCCGCGGTCGGGGCGCCTCGGCCGGCGGGGCGGCGGGGGCGGCGGCGGAGACGGGGGCGGTGGCCCCTCGGTCCACTCGGTGGAGGACCGCCGCTCGGGCTTCCGCGGCCGACGGGGCGAGGACCGCGGCGGCAGCACGGGCCCGGCGACGGTGGGGGCGCCGTAGACGTCGGGGCCGGGGGAGTGGTGCGCTTCCTGACCCGAGGATTCGGGTGTGCTGTGACCGGGGGATTCGGGTGGGGGTGGCTGTCCCGGGCCGGGGTACTGCCTGTCGCCAGGGACTTGTTTCTGCCCTGGCCATCGGCCTCCGTACTCGGCGCCACCGGAATCGGCATCTCCCGAGCCCGAGCCCGAGCCGGAGTCGGAGTCGGAGCCCGGCCTCGCTCCCCGCCCCGGTCCCGGTCGGTCGGGCGCACCGCCCGGCTGCCGCAGATACGGATTGGTGTCCGGGTTGGGCGGCGGGTAGCCCGATCCCGGCCGGTACGGCGACCCGGGCGGATACGGCGTCCCCGGCCGAAGCGGTTCCGTCCGGCCCGGAGCCCCCGGAGCCCCCGGAGCCCCCGGCGGTCCGGCCGCCCCGGACTCGCTCCCGTACGGCCTGTCCAACGCGCGCGTGCGCGCGCTCGGCGGGTAGGACGGCGACGGCTGCCCGAAGTGCGGCGCGCCCCGCCCGTCGCGTCCGTCCGCCCCCGCTGTACCCGGCGCCCCGGCTCCCAGGGCGAGCGGCGCGGCCAGGCGCCCCGCCGCTCCGGTGGCCCGAGCGAGCAGCGCCCCCGCCGCACCCGCGCCCGCGCCCCAGGCGGCCCCCAGCAGCAGTGCCATACCGAGGTTCCCCCGCAGTTCGACACCGGCGTCGAACGCGTCGAACCCGAGGACGGACAGCGAGGCGTCCACCGACACCTCCGTCAGCCAGACCAGCAGCGGCAGGGCGAGCGCGGTCGCGATCCCGAGCCGCACCGCACACCGCCCGGCGAAGGCCAACGCGCCCTGCTCCGGCTTGCCGGACGCTCCCGCACTCCCCGTAGTTCCCGTACTCCCCGGAGCAACCCCCACCGGCGTCCGCACCGCCAGAAGCACCCCCGCCAGCAGCATCAGCACCCCCGCCGCCACCGCCAGCAGCCACACCCGGCTGTCCAGGTCCGCCAGCCTGGCGAGGGTGATCGAGTCGCCCGAGTCCGCGCGCAGGAAGTCGTCCAGCGGGTCCGGCAGCAGGCCGGCCAGGGGCCCCGTCGCCCGGCCGTCCCACGGCACGAAGAGGCCGATCGGGATACCGAGCCACACCCCGTTCGGCGCCCCCAGCAGGGCTGCGCCCGCGATCCGCTGGGGATGGTCGTCGCCGATCGCCGCGTACGCCGCCGCGGCGAGCCCCGCCGCCACCGCCAGCAGCGCCACCGTCACGAGGGCGGACACCGCCGGCCGCACCACCCGGTGCACGGCGTCCCAGCCGCGCGGCAGGGGAGAGCGGCGCGAGGCCAGCAGGGCGATCAGCAGAATCCCCGCGGACCAGCCGAGCCCGCCCAGCAGCGTCGGCACGGTGTCCACCGTGAACCCGACCGCCGCCTGCGCGTCGGCGAGGTCCCCGAGCCGGTCGGGCAGCAGCCCGCCGATGTCCCCGAGGTCGCCGAGCCCGGGGACGTCCACCCCGCCGCCCCCGCCCCCGCCGGGCAGGTCGTCCAGGCCCAGCGCGCCCCCGTCGATCGTCACGACGTCGTGCCCGGCCCAGGCCAGCCCGCCCATCATCGCGGTGAAGAGCGCGACCACCGCCCCCGCGCGGGCGAACAGTTCGGCGGGCGCGATCACCGCGCCCGCCGCCCGCAGGGACCGCAGGAAGATGACCGACAGCAGCAGCGCCCCGACCAGGCTCACCCCGAGTGGCGTGATCTCGATGGCGGTGGCGGCCTCGGCGCCCTCCAGGCCGAACGCGGACACGTCACCGGACGGCGACACCGAACCACCCGCCCCGAGCGCCACAACCGCCGCGGTCATCGGCCCCAACGAGGCCGCCCCGTCCGCCTCCAGAAGGTGCAGACCGAGCGCGGCCGTACCCGCCATCCCGATCAACGCCCAGCTCACGGCGACGATCGCGGACAACAGCACATCGCCCCACGGCACTTTCGCGCCGTGTTCGGCACCCACCGCACTGCCGGACACGCTCATGGCAGACCCCCCGATCCGCGCGGCGCGGCCGGGTGCCGCGCATGTCCCCCTCGCGTGGATTACCACTCTCCGGGCTGATTTCAACCCCGTCAACAAAAACGGAAGATGCGCTCTTGCCCGGTTCGCGCAAGGCCCGGCTTTCGGTCAGGGGCCGTGCCTGAAATAGTTCCCCCCGATGTTCGACATCCCTAGACTCCCCGTGTCGGGGAGACATCGGGGGACAACTCAATGGGGCATGGAGTGCCGGAACTCGTACTGGAATCAAACGGACAGACCTGGACGCTCGACCCGTCCAGGTCGTATCTCCTGGGGCGCGATCCGCAAGGAGACCTCGTGTTCGACGACGCCAGGGTGTCCTGGCGTCACGCCACGGTCCGTTTCGACGGCCGGAGTTGGCTGATCGAGGACAACGGCAGCACCAACGGCACGTTCGTGCAGGGCCGGCGGATCCACCGGTCGGACCTGGGGCCGGGTACGGACGTCCACCTCGGCAACGCGAACGACGGACCGCGGCTCAGCCTGTCCGGCGCGGCCGCCGCCGTGGGCGTGGACCCGGGCTGGGTCAATCAGACCCCGGCCCAGGCTCAGCCCCAGCACCAGGCCCAGACACCGGTGCAGTCCGCGCCGCCCCAGTCCGCGCCGCCTCAGCAGCAGGGCCGACAGGGCACCGGACAGCCGCCCGAACAGGCCCACGCGCCGCACGCGTACTCCGCCCCCGGCCCGCACATCCCGCAGCAGCAGGCACAGGCACAGGCACAGCCGTCGCCGTACGGCGGGCCGGGGAGCCCGATCGACCCGGGCGACCTGGCGGCGGCCCCGCCGGTCTACGGCGACCGCAGCCCCACCACCTTCCACCGCTTCTCGCTCGGCCGTGTCATGCGCATCGGCCGTGCCCTGGAGAACGACCTGGTCGTCTCCGACCTCCAGGTCTCGCGCAACCACGCCGAGTTCCACTCGACGCCCGACGGCCGCATGGAGATCCGCGACCTCGGCTCGCACAACGGCACGTACGTCAACGGCCAGCCGATCGCCAAGGGCGGCTCGCAACTGCTCGGCACCACCGACATCGTCGGCGTCGGCCACTCGACGTTCCGGATCGTCGGCGACCGGCTGGAGGAGTTCGTCGACACCGGCGAGGTGTCGTTCTCCGCGCGCCATCTGACCGTCACGGTCGAGGGCGGCAAGCAGATCCTCAAGGACGTCTCCTTCGGCGTCCCGGAGAAGTCGCTCATCGCGGTCATCGGCCCGTCCGGCTCCGGGAAGTCGACGCTGCTCAAGGCGCTCACCGGCTACCGCCCCGCCGACCAGGGCGAGGTCCTCTACGACAGCCGGAACCTGTACAAGCAGTTCGCCGAACTGCGCCAGCGCATCGGTCTGGTCCCGCAGGACGACATCCTGCACAAGGAACTGACCGTGAAGAAGGCGCTGCGCTACGCGGCCAAGCTCCGTTTCCCCGCCGACACCACGGGCGAGGAGCGGCAGTCCCGCATAGACGAGGTGCTGCGCGAGCTGAAACTCGACATCCACAAGGAGAAGAAGGTCACCTCGCTCTCCGGCGGCCAGCGCAAGCGCGTCTCGGTCGCCCTGGAGCTGCTCACCAAGCCGTCGCTGATCTTCCTGGACGAGCCGACCTCCGGCCTCGACCCGGGCATGGACCGCGACGTCATGCAGTTGCTGCGCGGTCTCGCCGACGACGGCCGCACCGTCCTCGTCGTCACCCACTCGGTGGCCGAGCTGGCGATCTGCGACAAGCTGCTGGTGCTCGCGCCGGGCGGCTCCGTCGCCTACTTCGGCCCGCCGGAGGAGGCCCTCAACTTCTTCGGCTACGACACCTGGGCCGACGTCTTCTCCGCCTTCGAGAACTACCGCGACTACGACTGGGCGGGCCGCTGGAAGGGCTCGCAGCACTACCAGATGTACGCCGCCGACCTCGACGCGGTCGCCGCGCAGTCCGTAGCGATGCCGCCGCCGCAGGCGATGAAACCGCCGAAGCCGCAGGGGTGGTCGGCGCAGTTCGGCACCCTCGTACGGCGGTATGTGTCCGTCATCGCATCGGACCGGGGCTTCCTCGCCCTGATGGTGATCCTGCCGGCCGTGCTGGGCGCGGTGAGCCTGCTGATCGAACCCGGTCAGGGACTGCTGCCCAACCCCGTCGACCCGAAGACCAAGGAGCGCCTGCCGAACAGCACGGCCACCACGGTCCTGCTGATCCTGGCCGTCGGCGCCTGCTTCGCCGGCGCGGCCAACTCCGTCCGCGAACTGATCAAGGAACGGGTGATCTACGAGCGGGAGCGCGCGACCGGCCTGTCCCGCTCGGCGTACCTGATGTCCAAGGTCGTCGTGCTCGGCGTGATCACCGTGCTGCAGGGCCTGATGGTCGGCCTCATCGGGTTCTCCACCCGGGACATCCCGGACGAGGGCGTGGTCTTCGGCAACCTGACGCTGGTGGAGCTGTGCCTGCCGATCATGGCGCTCGGCTTCACCTCGATGATGTTCGGCCTGATCATCTCCGCGCTGGTGGCGACGGCGGAGAAGACGATGCCGCTGCTGGTGATGTTCGCGATCGTCCAGGTCGTCTTCACGGGCTGTCTCTTCACCCTGCACGGCACGGTCGGCGTCAACCAGCTCTCCTACCTCATGCCGTCGCGCTGGTCGGTCGCCGCGGCGGGCGCCACGCTCGACTTCAACGTGGTCACGCCGCCGGAGCCCGGCGCGGAACCCGATCCGCTGTGGGAGCACACGGCCGCCGCCTGGGGCATGGACATGGCCGGCGTGATCGTCCTCGGCGTGATCTGCGGGATCTTCGTCGCCCGCTTCCTGCGGCGGCACGAGCCCGAGGTCATGCGCAAGTAGCCGGACCCGCGACGGCGACCGGACCCGCGACAGCGCGCCGAAGGGCGGCACCCTCCAGAGGGTGCCGCCCTTCGGCATGACCGGGACTGCCGTCCCCGCGTACGGGAAGAGGTCCGCGCTGACCTCAGTACGCGCTGTTGACGTTGTCGATGGTGCCGTACTTGTCGGCCGCGTAGTTGGCGGCGGCGGTGATGTTGGCGACCGGGTCGTAGATGTTCCAGGAGGTGCCCTCGACGTGGTACGCCTTGAAGGTCGGCGGGATCACCTGGAGCAGGCCCTTGGACGGGATGCCGTTGATGGCGTTGATGTCCCAGTCGTTGATGGCCTTCGGGTTGCCCGAGGACTCACGCATGATGTTCTTGTGCAGGCCGTTGTACGAGCCGGGGATCTTCTTGGCCTTCATGATGTCGAGGGCCTCGGTGATCCAGCCGTTGAGGTTGTTCGCGTAGCTCTTCTCGGCGACCTGCTTGACCGCGGAGCGCTCGGCGGACCGGCTGGTGGACGTCTCGGCGGCACGCTCCTTGACGGCCTTCGCGGCGGCCTGCGTCTTGGTGTCGGCGGCGGCCTGCTTCTTGGCGTCGATGGCCGCGACCTTCTCGCTCGCACCGGCGAGCTGATCGGTGACGGACGCCTTGACGTCCTTGATCTGCTCGGAGCTGTACGCCACCTTGGCGGCCGGAGCGGCCTCGCTCGTGCTGGCCGTGTGGCCGCTGGCGGGCACCGCGGAGATGGCGAGCGCGGCGGCACCGAGGGTGCCGACGCCGGCTATGGCGATCTTGTGGGTGCGGGTCAGGCTACGACTGTGACCACGGGTGAGGATGTTCTTCGGCATGGCGGGATGACCTCTTCGAGTTGCGCGGAGGTCGCTCTCGTCCTGCGGGGTACAGGGGTGCTTCCGGCACGAACGCCGCGGGGAAGGCCCACGGCACTGGAGCGACGTGAGCAATTCTTAGCGGCGGCAAAATGGGCTGGCAAAGGTGTGACGTACGAAGCTGGATAGTGGATCAGGGAGAGGAGAAACCGGACGGAATGGACTATCCACCCGGTCAAAACGGACGAGTCGCACTCCTAATCCGCTTCGTACGTGATCTGGGCCCTATGTGCGGCCTCACATGGGACCCTCGTCGTTCTTACTCATAGTTGCTGAAGCAATGCAACGCGTGAGCGGTTTCGGAGGGTTTGTCCAGACGGTCCGTGAGGGGCGTCTACGGCTGTCGTCAACGGCCGTCGTCGGCCGGTCGTCCACGGCGGTCGCCCACGGCGGTCGTCACGCCCGCGCCCGCCCCGGCAGCAGCAGATGCACGTCCCCGAACTCGTGCCACAGGTACCGCCCGCACCCCGCACCCCGCGCTCCGGCGTGACGACCAGATCCGTCCACCCCGCCCGCGCCCGTACGACCCCGTCCGCGCCGGCCACCGACTCCACCGCCCGCACGGCCGTCGTCCCCACGGCCACCACCAGGCCCCCGTCACCCCCGCGCCCCGTCCGGCCCGCCCGCCCCGCGCGTCCAGCGGCTCCTCAAGGACCAGCCCGGCTCCCCCCCCCCCCGGCAACCGCACCCCTACTCCCGCGCGCCCCGCACGCGCGCGCGTAGTGCCCCGCCCGTCCGGCTCCCGCAGCTCCCCGCCCGCCCGGGACCTCCGCCCTAGGTCCCGGGACCCACCGCCTCCGCCGCCGCACGACCGATCCGGCGGGTCGGCCCCACCGGTTACCGTGAGGTCATGAGCCACGGCCCCCGGTCCGGCCTCGCCGCGGTCAGTGCCGCGCTGCTGGCCATGAGCAGGCACCTGGAGGTGCGCGACGTCCTCAAGACGATCGTGGCCTCGGCCCGCGAACTGCTCGACGCGCAGTACGCCGCCCTGGGCGTCCCCGACGACCACGGCGGCTTCGCCCAGTTCGTGGTGGACGGCGTCAGCGACGAGGAGTGGAAGGCCATCGGCCCCCTGCCCCGCCAGCACGGCATCCTCGCCGCGATGCTGCGCGACGCCAGGACCGAGCGCCTCGCGGACGTCCGCCAGGACCCCCGCTTCGAGGGCTGGCCCGCCGCCCACCCCGACCTCGCCGACTTCCTCGGCCTCCCGATCCGCGACGGCGACGAGGTCATCGGCGCGCTGTTCCTGGCCAACAAGAACTGCCCGAAACCCGACGGCGGCTGCGGCTTCACCGAGGACGACGAGGAACTGCTGGGCATCCTCGCCCAGCACGCCGCCATCGCCCTCACCAACGCCCGCCTCTACGAGCGCAGCCGCGAGCTGACCATCGCCGAGGAGCGCACCCGCCTCGCCCACGAGCTGCACGACGCCGTCAGCCAGAAGCTGTTCTCCCTGCGCCTCACCGCGCAGGCGGCGGCCCGCCTGGTCGACCGCGACCCCGCACGGGCCAAGGGCGAGCTACAGCAGGTCGCCGCCCTCGCCGCGGACGCCGCCGACGAGCTGCGCGCCGCCGTCGTGGAACTGCGGCCCGCCGCCCTCGACGAGGACGGCCTCGCCGCCACCCTCCGCACGCACGTGCAGGTCCTCGACCGCGCGCACACCGCGCGAGTGAGCTTCGCCGGCCGCGGCGTCAGGGCGCTGCCCGCAGCCCAGGAGGAGGCCGTCCTGCGCGTCGCCCAGGAGGCCCTGCACAACGCCCTGCGCCACTCCGGCGCGGACCACGTCGACGTCACGCTCGACCGGGCCGGCGCGGGCGCCGTGCTGCGGGTCACCGACGACGGCGCCGGCTTCGACCCGGGGGCCGTGCGCCGCGCGGGACGCCGCCTGGGCCTGGTCTCCATGCGGGACCGGGCGAGCGGGGTCGGTGGCACGCTGACCGTCACTTCGGAGCCCGGCAAGGGCACCACGATCGGGATGGAGGTCCCCGGTGGCTGACGCGATCAGGGTGCTGCTCGTCGACGACCACCAGGTGGTCCGCCGCGGCCTGCGCACCTTCCTGGAGATCCAGGACGACATCGAGGTGGTGGGGGAGGCCGCGGACGGCGCCGAGGGAGTCGCCCGCGCCGAGGAACTGGGCCCCGACGTCATCCTCATGGACGTGAAGATGCCGGGCATGGACGGCGTCGAGGCTCTGCGCCGGCTCCGGGAACTCGACCACCCCGCGCGCGTACTGGTCGTCACCAGCTTCACCGAACAGCGCACCGTGATCCCCGCCCTCCGCGCGGGCGCCGCCGGCTACGTCTACAAGGACATCGACCCCGACGCCCTCGCCGGCGCCATCCGCTCCGTCCACGCCGGCCACATACTGCTCCAGCCCGAGGTCGCCGGCGCCCTGCTGGCCCCCGAGGGCACCGCCTCCGGCCAGGGCAGGGGCGGCTCGCTCACGGACCGGGAGCGCGAGGTGCTGGCCCTGATAGCGGACGGCCGCTCCAACCGGGAGATCGCCCGCGCCCTGGTGCTGTCCGAGAAGACCGTGAAGACCCACGTCTCGAACATCCTGATGAAACTCGACCTCGCCGACCGCACCCAGGCCGCGCTGTGGGCCGTACGCCACGGCAACGCGGAGGGTTCCCCTCCGGGCTGAGATTCATACCGTCGTGGGAATGTCCCCCGGATGGCGCATCCTCGGGCCGCGCCAGCCGTTCTCCAGTGCGTGCCGCGGCGCCTGCCGCGGTGAATGCAAGGAGGGCTCGGAAGTGAAGAACCTGAAGAAGGCAGCGGCTGTGACGATGGTGGCCGGCGGTCTGGTCGCCGCGGGCGCGGGCATGGCCTCCGCCACCGGCGGCTCCGCCGCGCACGGCGAGGCCGTGGGCTCCCCGGGCGTCGCCTCGGGCAACGTCGTCCAGGCGCCGATCCACATCCCGGTCAACGCCGTGGGCAACAGCGTCAGCGTCATCGGCGTCCTGAACCCCGCCTTCGGCAACCTGGGCCTCAACCGCTGAGACCCGACACGTCTCCTCCACGACACCGGACGGTGCACCCAGCCCGCCCGGCACTCATGACGCCGGGCGGTGTATTCAGCCCGCCCGGCGCTCACGACGCCGGGCCGTGTATTCAACCCGTCCGGTGCTCGTGACGCGGGGCGGTGTACTCAGCCCATCCGGTGCTCGTGACGCCGGGCGGTGTATTCAACCCGTCCGGCGGTCACGACGCCGGGCCGTGTATGTCAGCCCGTCCGGCGTTTGAGGACGAGGCCGTCCAGGCCGATCCGGGGGCCCGGGGCGCAGCCCCAGGGCCCCCGTTGCCATGCCACGAACCTGGCCCACCGGGCCACGAACCGTCACCGCCCCCGGCGCTCCCGCTCCTCCACCACCGCGTTGTACGCAGCCACCTGCGCCCGCCGAGCCGTCCGCTCCACCGGCCGCAACGCATCCCCCCGCGCCGCCATCTCGGAGGCGCTCACCGCACCCCCGTGCCCGTTCCCGTACGCCAGCGAAACCAGCGCCCCCACCCGCTGCGCCAGCTCCAGCACCCGCACCGCCCGCGGGGGATACCCCGGAGCCAGCACCTCGCGCCCCGCCTCCGCCCGCGCCCGGTACGCCGCGACCGCAGCCTCCGCCACCGGACCCGACCCGGCCACGTCCAGCCGCGTCAGCACCTCGGTCGCCTCCCGCAGCGCCTCCGCCAGCTCCCGCTCGGCCTCCGACAGCGACGGCACGTCCGCGGGCGGCGCCTCCCGCACCGGCAGACAGTGCCAGACGACCTCCACATGGACATCGCCCTCGGGACCCGCCTCGTACACCTCGGGCACCAGCCCCAGCGCCGCCCCGTGACAGACCACCGCCTCCTCGGCCTCCAGCGCCCGCGCGTTGAACTCCGGCGGCCCGCTCAGCCCCAGCGGATGCCCCGGCGCCGGCAGCGCGACCCGCAGCCCGGTCACCCCCAGCGCCCGCAGCCGCCCCAGCGCCAGCGTCAGCCCGGCCGGCCCCGGCTCACCGGGCAGCCCGGCCACCCGGTGCACCGCGTCCGTACCGACAATCGCGAGCACCGCGTCATCCGGCGATACAAGTCCGACAAGAAGGGCATTACCCCAGGAGGCGAGCCGTCCCGCACGTGGTTCCGTGAGCATGCCCCCACCCTAAGGACCGGACCGATGGAACGGCCCGGCCGGCCGGTGGCGTAGATTTCATAGGGGCTGCGCCCACCGGTGCGGCCCACCGAGCCACAGGCGTACGCGACAGCCGAGACCGGCCACACCTTAAGGGGAGACAACGCGCTCATGAGCGATGTTCTGGAGCTTCAGGACGTATCCGTGGTCCGTGAGGGCCGGGCTCTCGTGGACGAGGTGTCCTGGTCGGTCAAGGAGGGGGAGCGCTGGGTCATCCTCGGCCCCAACGGCGCCGGCAAGACCACCCTCCTCAACCTCGCGTCCAGCTACCTCTACCCCACCAAGGGCACCGCCACCATCCTCGGCGAGACCCTCGGCAGGCCCGGCACCGACGTCTTCGAGCTGCGCCCCCGCATCGGCGTCGCCGGCATCGCCATGACCGAGAAGCTCCCCAAGCGCCAGACCGTCCTGCAGACCGTCCTGACCGCCGCGTACGGCATGACCGCCGGCTGGCAGGAGGAGTACGAGGACATCGACGAGCAGCGCGCCCGCGCCTTCCTCGACCGCCTCGGCATGACCGAGTACCTCGACCGGAAGTTCGGCACCCTCTCCGAGGGCGAGCGCAAGCGCACCCTCATCGCCCGCGCCCTGATGACCGACCCCGAGCTGCTCCTCCTCGACGAGCCCGCCGCCGGCCTCGACCTCGGCGGCCGCGAGGACCTCGTACGCCGCCTCGGCCGCCTCGCCCGCGACCCCATCGCCCCCTCGATGATCATGGTCACCCACCATGTCGAGGAGATCGCCCCCGGCTTCACCCACGTCCTGATGATCCGTCAGGGCAAGGTGCTGGCCGCCGGTCCGCTGGAGCTGGAACTCACCTCCCGCAACCTCTCCCTCTGCTTCGGCCTCCCGCTCGTCGTCGAGCAGGTCGGCGACCGCTGGACCGCGCAGGGCCTCCCGCTCTCCTGACCCGAGCCGACCCCCGTGCGCCCTGTCCCGCGGCGACTCGCGGACCTACCATGACCATGTGAACGACATCGACGCATGGGTGTGGTGGCTCGTCGCCGCCGCCGCACTCGGAATCCCCCTCGTCGTGACCGCGATGCCCGAATTCGGGATGCTCGCCGTGGGCGCGGTCGCCGCCGCGGTCGCCTCCGGGGCCGGCGCCGGCGTCGTCCTTCAGGTCCTGGTCTTCGTCGTCGTCTCGGTCGCCCTCATAGCGGTGGTACGCCCCATCGCGGCCCGGCACCGCAAGGACCGGCCCCAACTCGTCTCCGGCGTGGAGGCGCTGAAGGGCAAGCAGGCCGTCGTACTGGAACGCGTGGACGCCTCCGGAGGCCGCATCAAACTCGCCGGGGAGATCTGGACGGCCCGCTCCCTCGACACCGCGCGCGCCTACGACATCGGTCAGGAGGTGGACGTCGTGGACATCGAGGGCGCCACAGCGATCGTGCTGTGACCTCACCCGACAACCGGGCGAACAGCCCCCAGGGCGGACGACGGTCTGTCAGACTCGACCAGCAAGATCCTCAACACCCGTAGGATCAGCAGCAGTCAGGTACTGCCGAAAGCGCCGAGGCGGAGAAGGGTACGGGAAAGACCATGGAACCGGTCATCATCGTCTTGGTCATTCTGGTGGTGTTGGTCTTCATCGCCCTGATCAAGACGATCCAGGTCATCCCACAGGCGAGCGCCGCGATCGTGGAGCGCTTCGGCCGTTACACAAGGACACTGAACGCGGGCCTGAACATCGTCGTCCCGTTCATCGACACCATCCGCAACCGCATCGACCTGCGCGAACAGGTCGTGCCGTTCCCACCGCAGCCGGTGATCACCCAGGACAACCTGGTGGTCAACATCGACACGGTCATCTACTACCAGGTGACCGACGCCCGCGCCGCGACCTACGAGGTCGCCAGCTACATCCAGGCGATCGAGCAGCTCACCGTCACCACGCTGCGCAACATCATCGGCGGCATGGACCTGGAGCGGACCCTGACCTCCCGCGAGGAGATCAACGCGGCGCTGCGCGGCGTCCTCGACGAGGCCACCGGCAAGTGGGGCATCCGCGTCAACCGCGTCGAACTGAAGGCGATCGAGCCGCCCACCTCCATCCAGGACTCGATGGAGAAGCAGATGCGCGCCGACCGCGACAAGCGCGCCGCGATCCTCCAGGCCGAAGGTGTCCGGCAGTCCGAGATCCTGCGCGCCGAGGGCGAGAAGCAGTCCCAGATCCTGCGCGCCGAGGGCGAGGCCAAGGCCGCCGCCCTGCGCGCCGAGGGCGAGGCACAGGCCGTCCGCACCGTGTTCGAGGCCATCCACGCCGGTGACCCGGACCAGAAGCTGCTCTCCTACCAGTACCTCCAGATGCTGCCGAAGATCGCCGAGGGCGACGCCAACAAGCTCTGGATCGTGCCCAGCGAGATCGGAGACGCCCTCAAGGGCCTCTCCGGCGCCATGGGCAACTTCGGCCCGATGGCCGGCGGCAACAGCGGCGGCGGCGCCACGGTCCCGCCCCAGGAGCGTCGCGAGAAGCCGAGCATCGACTGAAGCGCCCGGAGGGGCGCGGGGAACTGCGCGACCAGCCACGGACGGCCCGCGGCCGGGGCCGGTCGCGCAACCTGGACGGCGAGACCGTCAGGCGGCGTCCAGCACGAGCCACTCCGGCAGGGCGGCCAGATCATCCCGGGCAAGAGCCAAGAGCATCGCATCGGCCGGAGTCGGCTCGAACGGCTCCCGCAGCAACGGCATCCCCGCCTGCTCGGGCGTCCGATTCGCCTTCCGGTGATTGTCCTCCGCACAGGAGGCCACCGTGTTCAGCCACGAGTCCTGCCCACCGTGCGACCGCGGCACCACGTGGTCCACGGTGGTGGCACGCCGCCCGCAGTACGCGCACCGGTGCCGGTCCCGGACCAGCACCCCCCGCCGCGACCACGGCGCGCGTCTTCGGAACGGCACCCGTACGTATTGGCAGAGCCTGATCACCCGCGGCGCCGGTATGTCCAGCGCGGCGCCCCGCATCCGCAGTTCGGGGTGGGCCTGCTCGACGACGGCCTTGTCCTGCAGCACCAGCACGACGGCTCGGTTCAGCGTCACCGTCGACAGCGGTTCGAAACTCGCGTTGAGTACCAGCGTCTCCCGCATACCAGCCCACCTCCCGTGCACCGGCCCACCGCCTGGCGGGCTGGGATCAACTCTGGCCGGGCACGCCGAGATGGACAACGAAATAAAAAATGCCCGCCCCTGATCACTTCCAGAACCAGGGGCGGGCAAACGTTCCATGAACGTCCGGTTGGGGCTCAGCCTTCGGCGGGCACCTCGTACTCGCCGACGAGCTGGGCCCGCGCGACCGTGTGGAACCGCAGGTTGAACCCGACGAACGCGGGCGTGGCGTCCGCGTCCGGGCCGAGCTTCTCCTGGTCCACGGCGTACACCGTGAAAACGTACCGGTGCGGTCCGTCCCCGGCGGGCGGCGCGGCCCCGCCGAAGTCCTTGCTGCCGTAGTCGTTGCGCGCCTGGACGGCACCGTCCGGCAGACCCTCGAACGTGCCGCTGCCCGCGCCCACCGGCAGTTCGGTCACCGAGGCCGGGATGTCGAACACGACCCAGTGCCAGAACCCGCTGCCGGTCGGCGCGTCCGGGTCGTAGCAGGTGACGGCGTAACTCTCGGTCCCCTCCGGGGCGCCTTCCCACCGCAGGTGCGGTGAGGTGTTGCCGGCCGCGTGGACCTGAGCGTCCTTGAGCGTCGCGCCTTCCGCGATGTCCTCGCTCGTCACCGTGAACGACGGCACGGGCGGATGGAAGTCGTGGGGGAGCGGCCGCCGCTTGAGCTCGGTCACCTCTGTACCTCCTGATCAGGTTCGGTTCAGTCGTCCCCGAGCCTAGAACCAGTTCCGCTTCGAGCCGACCTCGGCCAGCCACTGGTTGAGGTACGCCGCCCAGTCGGTCCCGTGGTAGTCGTTCAGCCCGACCTGGAAGGAGCGGAAGGTGTCGCTGCCCTCGGTGAAGAGCCCGCCCCGCTTGTCCATCTCCAGGACGACGTCCATCGCCTGCTCGTCGGCGACGAAGCTCAGCTCGACCTGGTTGAGCCCGTGGTACTGCTGCGGCGGGAAGAACTCGATCTCCTGGTAGAACGGCAGCTTTTGCCGCGTCCCCCGGATGTGCCCCCGCTCCAGGTCCGCGTTCTTGAACCGGAAGCCCAGCTGTATGAAGGCGTCAAGGATCGCCTTCTGCGCCGGCAGCGGGTGCACGTTGACCGGGTCCAGGTCACCGGAGTCCACGGCCCGCGCGATCGCCAGCTCCGTGGTCACACCGATGTTCATGCCGCGCAGCGCCTGGCCGTCGATCATGGTGACCGGCGTCTCCCACGGGATCTCCAGCCCGAACGGCACCGCGTGCACCGCGCCGGCCTGCAGCTCGAAGGCGCCGCCCAGCGACACCTTGGTGAACTCGATGTTCTGCTTGTACTCCTGGTCGCCGCTCTCCACCTCGACCTTGGCCTGCAGACCGACCGACAGCCCCTCGATCTGCTGGTTGACGGACCCGCCCTGGATCCGCACCTCACCCTGGACGACACCGCCCGGAACGACGTTGACCTCGTTCAGCACCGTCTCGACCGAGGCCCCACCGGCCCCCAGGCTTGCGAGCAGCTTCTTGAACGCCATGTCTCTCCTTCTCCAGGCTTACGCGTGAACCCTTGATCCCTACGAACGCGATCCGGCCGTGGCCGGTTCCATGCCCACCCTGGCAAGACGCCCGAGAGCTGACCACCCCGTCGCCCCACTCGTCTGCGTTACGCTCGGACGGCATGATCGCGCCGCCTGACCGTACGCCCCTGCCGAGGGAGTTCTTCGACCGGCCTGTGCTCGACGTGGCACCGGATCTCCTCGGCCGCATCCTCGTCCGCAGTACCCCGGACGGCCCGATCGCCCTCCGCCTGACAGAGGTCGAGGCATACGACGGTCAGAACGATCCCGGCTCCCACGCCTACCGGGGCCGCACTCCCCGCAACGACGTGATGTTCGGTCCCCCCGGACACGTGTACGTCTACTTCACCTACGGCATGTGGTTCTGCATGAACCTCGTCTGCGGTCCCGAAGGCAGATCGAGCGCGGTCCTGCTGCGCGCCGGCGAGATCGTCGAGGGAGCGGAGTCGGCCCGGACCCGACGCCTCTCGGCCCGCAACGACAAGGAACTGGCCAAAGGCCCGGCCCGACTGGCCACCGCGCTCGGAGTGGACCGCGCCCTGAACGGCACGGACGCGTGCGCCGCCGAGGACACCCCGCTGCGGGTACTGACCGGCACCGCCACACCCCGCGACCAGGTACGCAACGGCCCCCGCACGGGAGTGGCCGGCGAGGGGGGCGTCCACCCCTGGCGCTTCTGGATCGCCGACGACCCGACGGTGAGCCCGTACCGGGCCCACGTGCCCCGGCGCCGTCGAAGTTGACGCGCCTTTGCCCGGGGCGTAATGTAGCCCGAGCCGCTTGAACCGGGTACGGCGATCGCCTGCAGCCGGAAGCGGCCAACCCACTACCTAGCAACTCCCCTCAACGGGGGCGAATTCTGCGTGCTCGCATGCCCGAATTCGAACCCGGGAGAGCCGATTATGAATCGGCAGGGAAACCGGCTAACGTAGTGAATGTCGAAAGGCCGCAGGGCGAAAGCCCAAAGCCCCAGACGATCCCGCCGACAGGGAATCGGATCGAGAAAAAGATCTGATAGAGTCGGAAACGCAAGACAGCAAGACAAGCAGGACCGAAGGGAAGCGCCCGGAGGAAAGCCTGAGAGAGTCTCTCGGGTGAGTACAAAGGAAGCGTCCGTTCCTTGAGAACTCAACAGCGTGCCAAAAGTCAACGCCAGATATGTTGATACCCCGTCCATCGCATCTGTGATGGTCGAGGTTCCTTTGAAGAAACACAGCGAGGACGCTGTGTGCGAGGGGACTATTCCTCCTCTCGCACCGCTCTCGTGGTGTCACCGGATTACCGGTTCACATTCACGGAGAGTTTGATCCTGGCTCAGGACGAACGCTGGCGGCGTGCTTAACACATGCAAGTCGAACGATGAACCACTTCGGTGGGGATTAGTGGCGAACGGGTGA
>NZ_JAVRHI010000417.1:0-20881 GCF_034105845.1 Streptomyces sp. CRN 30
CGGCGGCCGGCACCGGAACCGTCCGGATCGTCCGGGGACGGCCCGTGAGCGTCCGGCCGGTCCGCCGTCACCGGGTCCGGCCCCCGGCCCGTACGCCGGGCGGGCGGATCGGCGGCCGCGCGCCGCTCGCCGAAGACGGCCGCGAAGACGTCGTCGAACACGGCGAGCCCCGCCCGGTCCCGGACGAGCGTGACCCGCGCCGTCCAGTACAGCGCCGACCGGGAGAGCGGCGGGCAGACCGCCAGCGCCGCCACGAGATCCCGCTGCGCGGTCAGCTCCACCCGCACACCGCACCGCCCCAGCCGCTCGGCGAACGCGGCGACGAACGCGGCCCGGTCGACGGCGGGGAACAGGGGAGCCCGGTCCGGTCTCATCCCACCGGGGGCGGGCCGAGGTCGTCCAGCGAGTCCGTCAGGGTCGTACGGTCGTCCGGGCTCTTCGCGACCGTGCTCAGCGTGGTGACGATGTCCGCGCGGGTCAGGCGTGTCACCCGCAGGGCCGTCAGGGCCGACACCCAGTCGATCGCCTCCGCCAGACCGGGCGCCTTGTCCAGGTCGAGCGTGCGGGCACGGCCGATGAACGCGGTCGCCGACGCGATGAGCGGCTCCGCCGCGGCCGGCACCGACCGGCGCAGGATCTCCGCGGCCCGCTCCGGGGAGGGGAAGTCGATCCAGTGGTACAGGCACCGGCGCCGCAGCGCGTCGTGCAGTTCGCGGCTGCGGTTGGAGGTCAGGACCACCAGTGGCGGCCGCACCGCCGCGAACGTCCCCAGCTCCGGCACGGTGACCGCCGACTCGCCGAGGAACTCGAAGAGCAGCGCCTCGAACTCGTCGTCCGCCCGGTCGATCTCGTCCACCAGCAGCACCGGCGGCAGCGGACCGTCGTGCCGTACGGCCTTCAGCAGCGGCCGGTCGAGCAGGAACTCCTCGGTGAACAGGCCGCTGCCGTCCAGGGTGTCGCCGCGCGACTCGGCGAGCCGGACGGCGAGGAGCTGACGCTGGTGGTTCCACTCGTACAGCGCCTCGCTCGCGGAGAGACCCTCGTAGCACTGGAGCCGGATGAGCGGTGTGTCCAGCGCCGCGGCGAGCGCCTTGGCCGCGCTGGTCTTGCCGACCCCCGGCTCACCCTCCAGCAGCAGCGGCCGTCCCAGGGCGGCGGCCAGGTGGAGGGCGGTCGCGGTGCCCTCGTCGACGAGGTACCCCACCGCGTCGAGACGGCACCGCACGTCCTCCGCGTCGGCGAACAGTCCGCTCACCCCTCCTCCTCCGCGTCGGCGGACAGTTCGCTCACCCCCGCCTCCTCCGCGTCGCCGAACGGTCCGCTCACCCCGGCCTCCTCCGCGTCGCCGAACGGTCCGCTCATTGCTCCTCCGCCGGTCCGGCGGCCCGCTCCGCCGCCCACCGGTCGCGGCAGCCAGGAGAGCAGAACCAGACCTCGCCGCCGGCACCGGTCAGGTGCGGCACACCGGGGCCCGCGGTCACCGTCATGCCGCACACCGGGTCCACGGCGGCACGGTCCGGTGCCTTCCCGGCGCCCGGCGGCCCGTCCCCGCGGAAGCCGGGCGACCGTACCGTCCGTACCACCTCCGCCAGGACGGACAGGGCGATCTCCGCCGCCGAACGGGCGCCGATGTCGAGACCGGCCGGCGCGCGGACCCGGGCGCGCTCCGCCCCGTCCAGGCCCAGTTCGTCGAAGAGGGCCGCGCTCCGCCGCCGGCTGGCGACCAGCGCGACGTACGGGACGCCCCGGTCCAGCGCCGAGCGCAGGGCCTCGGCGTCGCCGCGGCCCAGCCCCGCCACCAGGACGGCGTCGGGCGATCCGGACGGGGAGCGGGCCGTCGCGTACCCGAGCACCTCCGCCAGTGCCACGAACGCCCCGGCGACCGGGGTGTCCCCGGTGACCTCGATCAGCGGCGGCGGCAGCACCGGCTCCAGGAAGATCTCCAGTGCGCCCCCGGACAGACAGGGGTTGACCACCACCCGGGCACCGGGCGTCTCCGGGAACCCCGCCCCGCCCTCCGGCAGCACCCGCAGCAGCAGCGGATCGCCCTCGTGCAGGGCGCCCAGCGCGGCCGTACGCACCGAACTCTCCGCGCAGACCCCGCCGACGAAACCGTCGATCGTGCCGTCGCCGTGCACGATCGCCTCGTCGCCAGGGCGGGCGGACGCGGGCGGCTGGGCGCGCACCACGCGCGCGTGCACGAACGGCACGCGTCGCTCGGCGAGTTCGCGCGCACGGCTGCTGACCGTGGGGGACACCGCTCCTCCGCTCAGACCGGCGGCGCCGGACGGCCCTGCATCGCCTCCCACACCCGCGACGGGGTGAGCGGCATGTCGGCGTGGACGACACCGAACGGTTCGAGCGCGTCCACCACCGCGTTGACGATGGCCGGCGGCGAGCCGACCGTCGCGGACTCCCCGACGCCCTTCGCGCCGATGGGATGGTGCGGCGACGGCGTGACCGTGAACCCCGTCTCCCAGTCCGGGACCTCCAGCGTGGTCGGCAGCAGGTAGTCCATCAGCGAACCGCTCAGACAGTTGCCGTCCTCGTCGAACGAGACCATCTCCATCAGCGCCATCCCGACCCCGTCGGTGAGCCCGCCGTGCACCTGGCCCTCGATGATCATCGGGTTGATCCGGGTCCCGCAGTCGTCGACCGCGACGAACCGCCGCACGGTCACCTTCGCCGTCCCCGGGTCGATGTCCACGACACAGATGTACGCGCCGTGCGGATAGGTGAGGTTCTCGGGGTTGTAGCAGATCTGCGCCTCCAGGCCGCCCTCCACCCCGTCGGGCAGGTCACCGGCGCCGTGCGCGCGCATCGCGACGTCCTGGATCGTGACCGAGGCCGTCGGGTCACCGGCGACGTGGAAGGCGCCCTTCTCCCACTCCACGTCGGCGACCGACACCTCCAGCATCGAGGAGGCGATCAGCCGCGCCTTGTCCCGGACCCTGCGGGCGACCAGCACCGCGGCGGCCCCGGAGACCGGGGTGGAGCGGCTGCCGTAGGTGCCGAGCCCGAACGGCGTCTGGTCGGTGTCGCCGTGCACCACGTCGATGTCCTCGGGCGGAATCCCGAGTTCCTCCGCGACGAGCTGGGCGAAGGTCGTCTCGTGGCCCTGCCCCTGGCTCTGCACCGACAGCCGGACCACGGCCTTGCCGGTGGGGTGCACCCGCAGCTCGCAGCCGTCCGCCATGCCGAGCCCGAGGATGTCCATGTCCTTGCGCGGCCCCGCGCCGACCGCCTCCGTGAAGAACGACACCCCGATGCCCATGATCTCGCCGCGCTCCCGCCGCTCGGCCTGCTCGGCACGGAGCGCCTTGTACCCGGCGAGCCGGGTCGCCAGCTCCATCGTCGGGGCGTAGTCGCCGGAGTCGTACACCCAGCCCGTCTTCGTCCGGTACGGGAACTGCTCGGGCCGGATGAAGTTGCGCGTGCGCAGTTCGACCGGGTCGGTCCGCAGTTCGCGGGCGAGCCGGTCCACCATCCGTTCCACCAGGTAGACGGCCTCGGTGATACGGAACGAGCAGGCGTAGGCCACCCCGCCGGGTGCCTTGTTGGTGTAGACGGCCGTCATCCTGCAGTACGCGGCCTCGATGTCGTAGCTGCCGGTGAAGACGCCGAAGAAACCCGCCGGGTACTTCACCGGCGCCGCCGTGCCGTTGAACGCGCCGTGGTCGGCGAGCACATGGGTGCGGATCGCGAGGATGCGGCCCTCGCGGGTCGCCGCGATCTCGCCGCGCATCACGTAGTCGCGGGCGAAACCGGTGCTGATCAGGTTCTCGCCCCGGTCCTCCATCCACTTGACGGGTTTCCCGGTGAGCAGCGAGGCGACGATCGCGCACACGTATCCCGGATAGATCGGCACCTTGTTGCCGAAGCCGCCGCCGATGTCCGGGGAGATCACCCGGATCTTGTGCTCGGGGAGCCCCGCGACGATCGCGTAGAGGGTGCGGTGGGCGTGCGGCGCCTGGCTGGTGGACCACAGGGTGAGCCGTCCGTCGACCGCGTCGTAGTCCGCGACCGCCCCGCAGGTCTCCATGGGCGCCGGGTGCACCCGCGGATAGACCATGTCCTGGCTCACCACGACGTCGGCGCGGGCGAAGACGGCGTCCGTCGCCGCGGCGTCCCCGGTCTCCCAGTCGAAGCAGTGGTTGTCGCGCTTGCCCTCCAGGTCGTCCCGGATCACCGGCATGTCGGGGGAGAGCGCGGTCCGTACGTCCACGACCGGGTCGAGGTGCTCGTACTCGACGTCGATCAGCTCCAGGGCGTCCCGGGCGGTGTAGCGGTCGTCGGCGACGACGAAGGCGACCTCCTGGCCCTGGAAGCGGACCTTGTCGGTGGCGAGCACCGCCTGCACGTCCCCGGAGAGGGTGGGCATCCACGCCAGGCCCTTCTCCGCGAGCATCGCGCCGGTCACCACCAGCCGGACGCCGGGGTGGGCCGCGGCCCGGGACGTGTCGACGGACACGACACGGCCGTGGGCGAGCGGTGAGCGCAGGACCGCCAGGTGCAGCATGCCGGGGAGCCGGAGATCATCGACGTAGCGGCCCCTGCCGCGGACGAAACGCGCGTCCTCCTTGCGTAGCATGCGGCCGTGACCGCAGGGCTTCTTGTCGTTGTCGGGGAACGCGGTGCGGCGGCCGTCCGGGTGGGCGGTGGTCATGACACACCTCCGGTGGTGGGTTCCGCGGTGGTCGTGGTGCGGGTACCGGCCTCCTCCGCCGCCGCCCAGCGCACCGAGCGGACGATGGTGGCGTACCCGGTGCAGCGGCAGATCTGACCCGACAGCGCCTCCCGGATCTCCTGCTCGCCGGGGTCGGGGCTGCGGTCCAGCAGCGCGCGGGCGGTCATCAGCATCCCGGGCGTGCAGAAGCCGCACTGCAGACCGTGGCAGTGCACGAAACCTCGCTGCACGGCGTCGAGTTCGCCGTTCTTCTCCAGTCCCTCGACGGTGCGGACCTCGTGGCCGCCGGCCATCGCCGCCAGCACGGTGCAGGACTTGACCGGCTCGCCGTCCAGCCACACCACACAGGTGCCGCAGTTGCTCGTGTCGCAGCCCCAGTGGGTGCCGGTCAGCCCGAGGTGGTCGCGGAGGAAGTGCACGAGGAGGAGCCGGCCCTCGATCTCCCGGGTGACACTGTCCCCGTTCACGGTCATGGTGACCTGCATGATCACACCTCGTTCCCGGTGACGCGGGCCACGGCCCTGCGCAGCGTGCGCCGGGTCAGCTCGCGGGCCAGATGACGTTTGTAGGCGGCACTGCCCCGGTGGTCGTCCACCGGGTCGCAGCTCCCGGCGGCGATGTCACCGGCGTGGGCGTACGCCTCCTCGTCCGGGAGGCGGTCGCGCAGGGCGTCGGCGATCCCGGGGACCGCCCGGCCGGCCGGCCCGACGGCGGCCAGCGCCACGCGCGCGTCGGCGATCCGGCCGGTGGAGCCGTCGAGCCGGACGGCTCCACCGGCCGACACCACCGCCCAGTCACCGGCCCGCCGCTCGACCTTCTCGTAGGCGCTCGAACCGCCGGCGCGCACCGGGAGCCGCACCTCCGTCAGGATCTCCGCGTCGCCCACCGCGGTCTCGTACGGCCCCCGGTGGAACTCCTCCATCGGCACCGTCCGCTCCCCGTCCGCGCCCCGGACGACACAGACCGCGCCGAGCGTGGCGCAGACCGCGGACAGGTCCTCCGCGGGGTCGGCCTGGCACAGCGACCCCCCGAGCGTGCCGCGGTTGCGGACCACGGGGTCGGCGATGACCCGCTCGGCGTCGCGGAAGAGCGGCAGGACCGCCGCCAGCTCCTCCGATTCCAGCAGCTCACGATGGCGGGTCAGCGCGCCGACGCGGACCTCCCCGGGCCGTACGCGGATGTAGCCCAGCTCGTCGTGCAGATCGTTGATGTCGATCAGGTGGTCGAAGCTCGCCAGCCGGAGCTTCATCATCGGGATCAGGCTGTGCCCGCCCGCCACCAGCCGGGCCGTGTCCCCGTGCCGCTCCAGCAGCGCGATGGCCGCCTCGACGCTGTCCGCCCTCTCGTACTCGAACGGGGCCGGAACCTGCATGCCGCGTTCCCCCTCCCTCGCCGCCCGCCCGGCGCCGGGAGACGCCGTGAGGCCACCATTGGGCGCTGGGCACCGCGCGGTGTCAACGGGCGGTCGTCCGTCCGCTTATGTCGATCACCGGCGGCACCGTCCTCGGCGACGGCTCGCGGCCGCCCCTCCCCGGCGACCGCCCGCGGCCGACCGCCCCCGGGGCCCGCGCGGCGGATCGCCCGTGGGTGCGCGCGGCGGGCACCCTGACCGTGCCGGTGGAAAAATGTCCGGCATGGACGTGCGGAGCAGGAATCACGTGACGGTGACCGGGCGGGAGGACGGCCCGGTCCTCGTGCTGGCGCACGGGTTCGGCTGCGACCAGCACCTGTGGCGCCTCGTCGCCCCGAGGCTGGAGCCCGACTTCCGGGTCGTGCTCTTCGACCACGTCGGCGCCGGCCGGTCGGACCTGTCCGCCTGGAGCGAGGAGCGCTACGCCTCGCTGGACGGCTACGCCGAGGACGTCGTGGAGATCTGCCGGGACTTGGACCTCGGCCCCGTCGTGTTCGTCGGGCACTCGGTCAGTGCCATGATCGGCGTACTGGCCGCCCGCGCCGCGCCCGGCCTCTTCACGGGCCTCGTCCTGCTCACCCCCTCGCCCCGCTACATCGACGACCCGGCCGCCGGCTACCGGGGCGGCTTCACCGCGGACGACATCGACGAACTCCTCGGCTCCCTGGAGTCGAACTACCTCGGCTGGTCCGCGACCGTGGCCCCCGTCATCATGGGCAACCCCGACCGCCCGGAGCTCGGCGAGGAGCTGACCAACAGCTTCTGCCGCACCGACCCCGAGATCGCCCGTGTCTTCGCCCGCACCACGTTCCTCTCGGACAACCGGGCCGACCTCCCCTCCGTCGCCCTGCCCACCCTGATCGTCCAGTGCGCCACCGACGCGCTCGCCCCCCGGGAGGTGGGCGCCTTCGTCCACTCCGCCATCCCCGGCAGCGAACTGGTCACCCTCGCCGCGACCGGCCACTGCCCGCAGCTCAGCGCTCCCGAGGCCACCGCGGCGGCGATCGCCGCGTTCGCCACCGCCGAAGCGGGCCGCTGATGTCCGACCCGACGGACGATCCCGTTGACGTCCCGGCGGACGGCTCCACGCACGCCCCCGCGGATGCCCCCACGGACGTCCCGGCGGACGAGGACTTCGTTCTCCCCGCCGGTCTGCCCGAGGACAGCGTCGAGGATCTCTACGAGAACGCGCCCTGCGGCTACCTCTCCACCTTGCCGGACGGCCGGATCGCCAAGATCAACAAGACTCTGCTGGACTGGCTGGGGTACCGCCGCGCCGACCTCGTGGGCCGCAGGCGCTTCGCGGACCTGCTCACCGTCGGCGGCAAGCTCTACCACGAGACCCACTTCGCCCCGCTGCTGCGGATGCAGGGCGAGATCAGCGGCATCGCCCTGGAACTGAAGGCCGCCGACGGCAGCCGCCTCCCCGTCCTCGTCACCTCCAGGATCAAGACCGGCCAGGACGGGGAACCGCTCCTCATCCGCACCACCGTCCTCGACGCGAGCGACCGCCGCGCCTACGAGGCCGAGCTGCTCCGCGCCCGCCAGGAGGCCGAACGCGAACGCGAACGACTCCAGCGGCTGGCGGCCACCCTCCAGCGGACCCTCCTGCCGCCCGCGCTCGCCGACGTCCCCGGCCTCGACGTGGCCGCCTACTACCACATCGCCTCCGTCGACGAGGTCGGCGGCGACTTCTACGACCTCTTCCCGCTCACCGGCGGCAGCTGGGGACTGTTCCTCGGCGACGTGTGCGGCAAGGGCGCCGCCGCCGCGGCCGTCACCTCCCTGGCCCGCTACACCCTCAGGGCCGCCGCCGTCTACGACGCCGATCCGGCCGCCGTCCTCGCCCACCTCAACACCGCCCTCCACCGCGACGACGCCGTGGAACCCCGCTTCTGCACCGTCCTGTACGGGCGGCTCGAACCGTGCGCCGAGGCCGGCGGCTTCCGCATCGTCCTGGCCTCCGGCGGGCACCCGCCGGCCCTGCTGATCCGTGCCGACGGCAGCGCCGACGAGCTGCCCACCCCCGGCGGCCAGCTCATCGGCGTCCTCCCGGACGCCCGGATCGTGACCACCACCGTCCGCCTCGCCCCCGGCGACGCCCTGCTCCTCTACACCGACGGCCTCACCGAAGCCCGTACCGACGGCGCCGACGGAGCCGGCGGCCGCTACGGCGAGGAGGCCCTGCTGCGCTTCGTCCGCGCGCTGGCCCCCACCACGGCGGCCGGCGCCGTGGCCGCGCTGGCCGACCTCCTCAGCACCCTCGGCAGCGGTGTGGACGACGACACCGCGGTACTGGTGGTCGGCGTACCCCCCTGCCCGGGGAGTGATCGAACACAACGGGAACTATCGTAGGGGCGACAAATGTTCTGGTCGCGCGGGGTGCGGCAGCGGTACGCGCCCCACGGGGGAGTTCAGACGGCGGTGGCGGAATTGAGTGAGGGCGGACCGGACGGGTCGCCGGGTGCGCGGGTGCTGTACGAGGACGGGACACGAGGGCTGTCCGTGTCGTTCGAACGCGGGGCGTTCCGCGTCGCGGACGCGCGCCACCTCGCGGTCCGGTATCTGGCCGCGGCGCAGGACGGCCGGGCGGAGCCGTGGCCGGCCCGCGTCGTGGAGGCGACGCAGCTGGTCGTCAGCGAGCTGGTGACCAACGCGGTCAAGTACGGTTCGGGGCCGGTCGAGCTGTCGCTGTCCGTCGCCGACGGCATGGTGTCCGTCACCGTACGGGACAGCGAGACGGCACTGCCGACGCCGCGGCCCGCCGACCCCGGGCGGGTGGGGCAGCACGGCCTGGAGATCGTCGCCGCGCTCAGCCAGGAGGTCGACGTCCAGCGCGAGCCGACCGGGAAGCGGGTCACCGCGCGGATCGCGCTGCGCTGAGCGGACGGCGCCGGGAACGGCGCGCAGCGCCCGCCCCATCTCGCCGCTGACCCGCAGGCCGGCGTACCCGGCCGCCAGGGACTCCTCGACCTCCCGCTCCGAAGTCGCCACCATGTCGCGCCGGCCGCTCGACGGCGGAAGGCGACCGCGGGCGAGCGGCCCGGCACTGGACACAGTGATCGACCCAGATGTCCGGTCCGGGGAGGGGCGGCGTGCGACGCCGTGGTCCGGCCGGATTGCCAGGGAGGGGCTGGGCGCCGAGGTGAGGACGTACGAGGGTACGGAACGCCGGGTCGAGGAGGCGGCGCACGGTGATCACCTGTGTCTGCCGTTCGCGGACGACGCCGAGCAGCGCCGGGTGGTCACGGCCTTTCTCGCCGCCGGTCTGCGGCGCGGTGAGCGCGTCCCGTACTTCGCCGACCTGAACGAGCCCGGGGACGTCCCTCGGCTGGCTGCTCCCGGCGGGTGTCGATCCGGGGCCCGCGCTGGAGCGCGGCCAGCTGGTGGTGACGACCGAGTCACCGCTGCAAGGAGGTGATCGCCGCTTCCGTGCTGGGGTGGAAGGTGAACACCTGGTCGAGCCCGACGATGTCGAAGACCCGCATCTGGTCCTCGCTGACCCCGGCCAGGCTCAGCGGCGAGCCGGTCGCCTGGGCCCGCTGGTAGGCGGTGATGAGCACGGTGATCCCGGTGGAGTCGCAGTACGTCAGCCCCGCCAGGTCGACGACCACTCCGTGGCTGTCGAAGGGGGCCGCGTCGACCGCCGCGGTCAGCACGTCGGCGCTGTGGTGGTCCAGCTCCCCCTTCACCTCCAGGACGAAGGGCCCCCCGGGGACGGCGCGCGGGGTGACGGTCAAGAGGCGTTCGGGATCGGTCACCGGTTCTCCTGGATGCGGTTCTGCGAACTGTGGGGGTGGGGACGGGGCGCCGACCACGCCGTCGTGAGGGCCTGGTACCCGACCGGGCCGTGCTCACCCAGCATGACACCGTTCGGTGTGCGGGGCCGTCGCCGCCCCGCCCGGCCGTGGCGGGACGGTTCCGCGCGTCGGTCCGCCGGTCCGGGGCAGGAGAGACGGGACCCGCTCGTCATGTGGACCCCCCGGTTGTTCCGTGCCGACGCGATGGCCGCCGCCGCATGTGGCCGGGGCTGACTGGGCTTATCCTACGAAGTCGTCCGCCCGGATGGGCCAGACTGGTCCGGACGGCGCCGGGCACGGAGCCGGGGCGCCGGATCTCCCGGTCCGGGCGACGGGAGTGCCGGCCGTTCCGCGGGGGACGGGCGGCACGGGGGAGCGGTGCGAACGACAGGAGTTGCCAGTGGCGTGGTCGCACGACGAGGAACACGGGGCCGCGGCGGCCGGGACCGACGTGTTCGCGGCCGACGAGGAGGTCGGCCGGGACCTGGCCCGGGTGGACTGGCGGGCCACCCCCCTCGGTCCGCCGCAGGAGTGGCCGCAGAGCCTGCGCACGGCGGTCAGCATCCTGCTGTCGTCCCGCTTCTCGATGTGGATGGCGTGGGGCCCGGACCTGACGTTCTTCTGCAACGCCGCCTACCGCCGCGACACCCTCGGCAGGAAGTACCCCTGGGCCCTCGGCCGCCCCGCGCGTGAGGTCTGGGCCGAGATCTGGGACGACATCGGCCCGCGGATCGACACCGTCACGAGCACCGGCAGGGCCACCTGGGACGAGGGGCTGCTGCTCTTCCTGGAGCGCTCCGGCTACACGGAGGAGACCTACCACACCTTCTCCTACAGTCCGCTGCGCGACGACGACGGCGCCGTGGTCGGGATGCTGTGCGTCGTCAGCGAGGAGACCGACCGGGTCATCGGCGAACGCCGGATGGCGACGCTCCGAGACCTCGGCTCCGACCCCAGCGTGGTCCGCACCGAGCAGGAGGTGCTGGCCTTCGCCGACCACCAACTGGGCCGCAACCCGCGGGACCTGCCGTTCACGCTGACCTATCTGCTCGGCCCCGACGGCACCGCCCGCCTCAAGGGCACCACCGGACTCGGCGCGGGCCACCCGGCGGCCCCCGCGATGCTCCCCGCCGATCCCGACGCGGACGCCGCCGCCGGGCCGTGGCCCGTCGCGGCGCTCGCCCGCGGCGAGAGCGTGCTGGTCCCGCTCGACGGCCCGCGGTTCACCGAACTGCCGACCGGCGGCTGGCCGCAGCACCCGCGCCTCGCGCTGGCCGTCCCCCTGCTCCAGCAGGGCCGCACGCCCTACGGCTTCCTGGTGGCCGGCCTCAACCGCTACCGCGCCCTCGACGAGCACTACCGGGGCTTCGTCGAACTGGTCGCCGGACACCTCTCGTCCGGCATCGCCAGCGCCCGCAGCTACGAGAACCAGCAGCGCCGCGCCGAGGAACTCGCCGAACTGGACCGGGCGAAGACCACCTTCTTCTCCAACATCAGCCACGAGTTCCGCACGCCCCTCACCCTCATCATGGGCCCCGTGGAGGAACTGCGGTCCCGCCTCGCCGACGCCGACCCGGCCCTCCGCGAGGAACTGGACGTCATACACCGCAACGGACTGCGGCTCGGCAAACTCGTCAACTCCCTGCTGGACTTCTCCCGCATCGAGGCCGGCCGGATGCAGGCGCACTACGAACCGGTCGACCTGGCCGCCGTCACCGCCGAACTCGCCAGCGTCTTCCGCTCCGCCGTCGACCGGGCCGGCCTGGAGTTCGCCATCGACTGCCCGCCGCTCGCCCGCGAGGTCTTCCTCGACCGCGGCATGTGGGAGAAGGTGATCCTCAACCTCCTCAGCAACGCCCTGAAGTTCACCTTCGACGGCTCCGTCCGGGTCGCCGTGCGCGCCGAGGACACCCACGCGGTCGTCGAGGTCGCCGACACCGGCATCGGCGTGGCCGCCGACGAGATCCCCCGCCTGTTCGAACGGTTCCACCGCATCGAGAACGCCCGCTCCCGCTCCAACGAGGGCAGCGGCATCGGACTCGCCCTCGTACGGGAACTCGTCGGCCTGCACGGCGGCACGATCACCGCCGACAGCACCGAGGACGAGGGCACCACCTTCACCGTCCACCTGCCCTACGGCGCCGACCACCTGCCGCCCGAGGCCCTGGTCTCCGCCGAGCGCCGCTCGGTCTCCGCGGCGGCCGACCCCTACGTGCAGGAGGCGCTGCGCTGGCTGCCGGACGGCACCGGCGGCACCGCACGCGGCCGCATCGCGGCCGGGCGCGGCCCCGCGGACCCGGACGACGGCGCGGGCATCCCCGCCGCCGGGACGTGGGCCGGCGCCGCGCCGGGCCACCTCGCCGCTCCCGCCGTCCCGGCGCGGGTGCTCGTCGTCGACGACAACACGGACATGCGCGAGTACCTCACCCGCATCCTGCGCGGCTCCGGGTACGAGGTGGACGCGGTCGACGACGGCCGGTCCGCCCTGCGCGCCGTCCGCGCCGACGCACCCGACCTGATGATCAGCGACGTCATGATGCCCGGCCTCGACGGCCTGCAACTGGTGGCGGCGCTCCGCGCCGACCCGCGCACCGCCTCCGTGCCCGTCCTGCTGCTCTCCGCGCGGGCCGGACAGGAGGCGTCCATCGAGGGTCTGCGGGCCGGCGCCGACGACTACCTGGTCAAGCCCTTCGCCGCCGCCGAACTCCTCGCCCGGACGCGGGCCAGCATCGAACTGTCCCGGCTCCGCAACCACCAGGCCCGCTGGCGCACCGCCCTCGTCGACTCCCTCCAGGAGGCGTTCTTCGTCTGCGACGAGGAGGGCGCCGTCATCGAGATCAACGCGGCCTTCTCCGACATCCTCGGCTACGGCCCCGAGGGGCTCCCCTACCGGCCGGCCCACCCCTGGTGGCCCGACGCGGACACCGACGCCGAGGCCCACCGCCAGGTCGCGGCGGCCTTCACCCAGGTGGTCGGCGACCCCAAGGGCTCGTACACCATCCCCGTCGTCCACAGCGACGGCCACCGCATCTGGGTCACCGCCAGCTTCAACCAGGCACAGGACCCCGACACCGGCCGCCGGGTCACCGTCGGCACCTTCCGCGACGTCACCGCCGACCACTACGCCGTCCAGCGCAGAAGCGCGCAGGCCGCCCTCAGCATGCGGCTCACCCAGGCGACCGACCTGCCCGAGGCCCTGGCGGGCGCCCTCGCCGAACTGCGGCAGCTGTGGCACGCGGAGTGCGTGACGGCCGCCGTGGCGGTCCCCGGCGCCGAACCCGCCGTCACCGCCACCGAGGAGGGCCTGCGCTGGCAGGACCTGCCCGCCGACCGGCAGGCCACCCTCACCACCTGGCTCGACCAGTCCCCGCTCACCCCGATCGAGGACACCACCGGCGCCGGCATCGCCCTCAGCCACCCCGAGGGACCCATGGCGCTCTGGATCGACCTCGGCGACCACCGGCCCTTCACCGGCGAGGACCAGCTGCTGCTCTCCCTGCTGGCCGGACAGCTCGCCCAGGGACTGGCCCGCGCCCACCAGATCGACCAGCAGCGCGAGACGGCCATCGCCCTGCAACGCTCCATCCTCGGCCCGTCCGACCTCCCCAACGGCTTCGCCGTCCGCTACGAACCAGCGACCCGCCCCCTGGAGGTCGGCGGCGACTGGTACGACACCGTCCGGCTGCCGGGCGGCCGCATCGGCATCGTCGTCGGTGACTGCGTCGGTCGCGGCCTGGAGGCCGCGACCGTCATGGGACAGCTCCGCAGCGCGTGCCGGGCCCTGCTGCTCCAGGACGTCGGCCCCGCGCAGACACTCACCGCGCTGGACGACTTCGCGGCCGGCATCACCGGCGCCATGTGCACCACCGTCTTCTGCGGTGTCCTCGACCCGGAGAGCGGTGTCCTCACCTACTCCAGCGCCGGGCACCCGCCGGGCATCCTCACCCACCCCGACGGCGCGACGCGCCTCCTCGACGAAGGACGTTCCGTACCGCTGGCGGTCAGACCCGGCCGGCCCCGTCCCGAGGCGACCTGTACCGTGCCCGCTCGGGCGACTCTGCTGCTCTACACCGACGGACTCGTGGAACGCCGCCGCCGCCCGCTCACCGCCGGCATCGACCAGGCCAGCGCCGCCGTCCAGGAGGGGCGCGACGCGGCCGTGGACGACCTCGCCACCCAGGTGATGGCCCGGCTGGCACCCGCCGGGGGCTACGACGACGACGTCGCCCTGCTGCTCTACCGGCACCCGGCCCCGCTCGACGTCGCCTTCCCCGCGGAGTCCGGCCAGCTCGCCCCGGTCCGCAACGCCCTGCGCGCCTGGCTCGCCCAGTGCGAACTTCCGCAGCACACCGTCCAGAACATCCTCGTGGCCGCGGGAGAGGCCTGTGCCAACGCCATCGAACACGGACACCGCGACGCCCCCGGCGACACCGTCAGGCTCCGGGCGGAGGCGCTGGTGGACGACGTGCGGCTGACCGTCGCCGACACCGGCCGGTGGAAGACCCCCCGGCCGGAACTCAATCCTCACCGGGGCCGCGGTGTCGCCCTGATGCGCGCGCTCATGCAGCACGTCACCATCACCTCCGGTGCCGCCGGCACCACCGTAGACATGCACACGAGGATCGCCTGATGACCACCCCGCTCACCCTCACCACCGGCCGGCGCCACGACGGTGTCACGGTCCTCACGGCGGTCGGCGAGATCGACATGAGCAACACCGAGACCCTCGTCACCGCCATCGAGACCGTCCACGGTCCGCTCGTCATCGACCTGACGGGCATCGAGTACCTCGACAGTGCCGGACTCAGCGTGCTCTTCCGGCACAGCGAACGCATCGAGCTGATCGCCACGGCCCTGCTGGAACCGGTCCTGACCGTCTCCGGGCTGGCCGAGCTGACCACGGTGCACCGCGCGGGACCGGTCTGACCGGGCTGCCGGTCAGACCGGGCAGCCCGGTTCACCGGCTCCGGTCGCCGCGCCAGTCCAGGCACAGGACGGTGGCGTCGTCGCGCAGGCTGCCCCGGCAGGCGTCCTGGACGGCGCCGACCATACGGCGCACGACCTCCCGGGCGTGCAGGGCGTCCGAGCCGAGGAGGATGGCCGGCAGGTCGACACCGGAGGCACCGCGCTCCTGCATGCCGTCGGTGAGCAGCACCAGCCGGTCACCGGGGAGGAGCTGCATCTCCTGCACCTGATGTCCGACGGGGGAGGACACACCGAACGGCAGGTTGGCGGTGAGCATCACCTCCCGTACGGTGCCGTCGCGCAGCAGCAGGGGACGCGGGTGCCCCGCGTTGATCAGCTGTACGTGGCCGGTGTCCAGGCCGATGCGGAGCAACTGACCCGTCGCCAGACCCCGGTTGTGGTCGAGCAGGGCCAGGTGCGCGCGCCGCGCCTGCTCCGCGATGCCGCAGCCGGCCCGGCGGGCGCCGCGCAGCGCGCCGAGCAGCAGCGTGGCCAGCAGCGCCGAGTCGGTGTCGTGGCCCATGGCGTCGGTGATGGACACGTGCAGGGTGTCCCGGTCCAGGGCGTAGTCGTAGGTGTCGCCGCCGATGTCGTCGGCCGGCACCAGCCCGCCGGCGACGGAGAACTGGGCGGCCTCGCAGGCCGAGGCGGACGGCAGCAACTGGTGCTGGATCTCGGCGGCCAGACTCGTCGGCGTGGTGCGCCGGCCCCAGTGGTAGAGGTCGGTGAAACGCCGGTCGGTGACGATGATGTAGGCGAGGGCGTGTGCCGCCTGGTCGACCTTGCGCAGCACCGACGGGTCGGAGTGGGGGAGGGTCACCTCCAGCACGCCGACGCAGTCACCGCGGTTGGTGACCGGCGAGATGACCCGGTAGCCGCCCGCGTCGTCGGGCTCGACGTGCGCGCGCTGGGAGCGCAGCACCTCTTCGTAGACACTGCCGCGCAGCGCTATGCGCGGGGCCAGGTGTCCGTCGTGCGCCCCGTCGGCGGTGGTGAGCCGCAGGAGCTCCTCCTCGATCAGGTCGACGAAGAGGAAGGAGACGCTGGCCGCCGCGAACCTCTTCTGCAGGTTGCGCGCGACGACGTCGACCGACTCCACCGGTGACGCGTCCTCCGCGTCGGCGAGCAGGTCGCCCAGCTCCAAGGTGTTGCCGTCCACGTGACTGTCCTTTCTCGGGTTTCCCGGACCGGCGGGGTCGGCTCAGTCGTCCCGGTCGCCCGCCCGGTCCTGCCGGGGGGTGTCGTGCCGCGCCAGCCGGCGGGAGGCGCGGCGGCGCAGCCACAGCGGCAGGGCGTACCAGGACGCCCCGAACCAGAGCATCACGCCGAGGACGAGCAGTTCGGCGAGCAGACCGGGGACGACGACGTGGAGGATGAGCAGCAGCGTGCAGCCGATCGTCAGGGCCAGCAGCACCATGCCGCACATCATGAGCCGGTGGGCGATCTCGACCATCTCGTCCTTCATCCGCTGCCCGGACAGGAAGCGGTGGATCGAGACCGGTGCTATCAGGGACGCGGTGGCGGCCGCCCCGCAGACCACGGTGATGACGTAGACGACGTGGTCGAAGGTGCCCAGCTGGTGGAACCGGGAGGTGAAGGCGACGCTCAGCAGGAAGCCGAAGAGGATCTGGACCCCGGTCTGCGCGACCCGGGTCTCCTGCATCACTTCGTTCCACCTGCGGTTCACGCGCTCGCGCGGCGACTCCGGCGGCTCGTGTCCGTCGCCGCCCTCGGCGCGCACATCCGATTCCGGGGCAATGGTCATGGTGTCCTCCCGTTGCGGATGGTTCATCTGCCCGGTCACGCCCCGTACATGCCTGTAGTGAATCAGGGCGATCGCGCGCCCCCTTGTGCGCATCGCGCAACGAAACCGTGGAACGAGGGGAGTCATGACCACTCACACGGACCACGCGCACCCCACGGACCACGCGCACCCCACGGGCGACGCGCATCCCACGGGCGACGACCGGACCCTGGCCGACTTCTACGACTTCGAGAGCGCGCTGTCCGACGACGAGCGCAAGATCCTCCTGCGGACCAGGGCGTTCCTGCGCGAGGAGGTCGCGCCCCTGGTCAACGACGCGTGGTCCGAGGGCAGGTTCCCGAAGGAGCTGATCACCCGGTTCCGGGGGAGCGGTCTCGTCGGACTGCCCTACGAGGGCTACGGAGACCACGCCCCGGCCGTCAGCCATCTGCTGTCGGGATTGATGGCGATGGAGATGAGCCGGGTCGACGCCTCCGTCGCCACCTTCTTCGGTGTGCACAACGGGCTGGCCATGTACGCCATCCACGCCGGTGGCGACCGTGAGCAGCGCGAGCGGTGGCTCCCGGGCCTGGCCGCGATGGACACGATCGGCGCCTTCGCCCTGACCGAACCGCTCGACGGCTCCGACGTGGCGGCCGGGATGCGCACCACGGCCCGCCGCGAGGGCGACACCTGGGTGCTCGACGGGGAGAAGCGGTGGATTGGCAACGCCACCTTCGCCGACCACGTGGTCGTCTGGGCGCGGGACGTCGAGGACGACCAGGTCAAGGGGTTCGTCGTCGGCAAGGACGCCGAGGGGTTCGCCGCGCGGCGGATCGACCGCAAGACCTCCCTGCGCATCGTGGAGAACGCGGACGTCACGCTGAGCGGGGTGCGGGTGCCGGAGTCCGACCGGCTGCAGAACGTCAACTCCTTCCGGGACGTCGCGGAGATCCTGCGGGCCACCCGTTCCTCGGTGGCCTGGCAGGCACTGGGAGTGATGATCGGCGCCTACGAACTGGCGCTGCGCTACTCCACGGAGCGTGAGCAGTTCGGGCGGCCGCTGGCCAGGTTCCAGCTCGTCCAGGACCTGCTCGTGAAGTCCCTCGGCGACATCACCGCCTGCTGGGGCATGCTCCAGCAGCTCGCCCGGTTGCAGGACGCCGGGGTCTTCGCGGACGAGCACTCCTCGCTGGCCAAGGCGTACGTCACCGCGCGGATGCGGGAAGTGGTCGCCCGAGCGCGGGAGGTCTTCGGCGGCAACGGCATCGTGCTGGACTACGACGTCGCACGCTTCTTCGCCGACGCCGAGGCGATCTACTCGTACGAGGGCACCAGGGAGATGAACACGCTGATCGTCGGCAAGGCAATCACCGGCCGCAGCGCGTTCGTATGACGGGGGTCAGCGGGCTGGCGGACCGTGGCGTTTGTGGCGCGGTTCGCGCCGCTCGGTGTTCTGCTGGACCAGGAGGAGGGCAAGCAGCAGGGGACCTGCCGTGCACAGCGTGAAGAGCATGAGTCACCTCTCGCTCGGCTGAACTATCTGAGGTGTACCCGCCCTGGGCTCACGCAGGCGGTGTGAAGTCGACCGTCACTCTCAAGAGGGGGGCGGCCGCCGGTGCTTGACCTCCTCGGCCCGCTGCTCGGCCTAATCCCCGGCCCGGTCCCCGGCCCGGTCCCCGGCCCGGTCCTCGGCCTCCGTGAGGGCGGTCAGGTCCTCGCCGGTCGACAGGTGCCCGGTCACCTCGGCCGTCGCCCCGCGCGGGGCCCGCACGGCCAGGGTCCGCCCCCCGGAGTCGGCGGTGACGTCACCGGTCACGTCGAGGCCGGTCACCTCCCGGCTCCCGGCGGCGAGCAGGTACCAGTCGCCGCCGGGCGAGCGCCAGTGGGCGCGGGCGACGACGTGCTGGCCGAACCGGCCGCAGGCCGCCGTGGACCGCTCCCGGGCCACCACCCGCGCCTGTCCGCCGTCCCCGGCGCGCAGGCTGACGGTCACGTCGCCGCGGCCGACCCAGGTGACCACGCGGGAACAGGACCAGACGCCGGGACCGCCGCCCTGGGGCAGGGCCTGGTCGGCGAAGTCCCAGGCGTTGACGGCCCGTACACCGTGGTCCGCCAGGTCGCCGAGGCCGCACGCCAGCCGGGACCAGGCCACCAGGGCGGTGCTGCCGGTCGCCTCCCGGGGCTGCCGGGCCGGGGGTGTGCCGCCGCCGGGCAGCGGGGTGTAGGTGAGGTGGACGGGGGAGAGGCCGCCGAGCCCGGCCACCAGGAAGGAGTGGTCCTCGACGATGCGGGCGGAGGAGCGCAGTTGCAGCACGGTACGGCTCGCGCAGCCGCTCGCGTCGGCGGCGGCCACGGGCCCGGTGACACCGTCCCGGGACACCTCCACGGCACCGGCGGCGGTGTCGGGGCGCAGCAGGTCCCGGGTCGCCGCCTCGGCGATCCACGGCGCCAGCAGGTAACGCGCCTTCCCCTTGCGCGAGTCCAGGGCCACCGCGGCGGCCGTGGTCACGTCGGCGTCGTCGGCGCGGGCCACGACCAGGGACGCGTCGTCCTCGTCGGCGGTGCTCTCGCTGTACCGGACCAGCCGCTGGCCGTCGTGGAGCAGGACGACGGCGCGCGCGTCGACCTCGCCCGCGTACAGCAGCCGGGGGGAGCGGGGCGGCGGGTCCGTCGGGGTGCCGGGCACCACCGTGACCTCCGTGGAGCCGGGTGGACGGACCCACGTCGACAGGGCGCGGGCGAGCAGGCCGGTGTCGTCGGTCCGGTCGCCGCGGACCGGCCAGGCGGTGAAGTCGACGCGGGAGGTGTCGGCCCACACCTCGGAGCCCGTGCGCAGCAGGTCGTCCGGGGCCGGGGCACCGGCCGGCACGGTCGCCGGGTCGTCCCGCGCGGGGCCGACGTCCGCGACGACGAGCGCCGTCGCCGTGACGGCGCCCGCCAGCGCGAGCGCCCCCGCGAGCCGCGTACGGCGCCTGCGGCGGAGCAGGTCCGTCGGATGCGCCTGCACCGTGCACGCGTCGAACTCCCGCAGGTCGGAGGAGGACAGCAGCGCCTCGGCCGTGGTGCCGGCCGCGGCGGGCAGACGCTCCGCGGCGCGCAGGGCGGCGGCGGGGTGCCCGGCGCCCGCCGCCTCCAGGACCGCGAGCACGTCCGGTTCGGGGAGCCGGTCGAGGTAGCGCAGGACGAACGCGCCCCGGGCGGCGGGTGCGACGCTCGACAGTGCCCGGGTCAGCGCCATCTCCTCGACCGTCCCGGAACGCGGGAAGAGCCGCAGCCCGATCACGACGGGCAGCCGGGGCAGCAGCGCCCCGGGTCCCGCCGCGCGCCGGGGCCACAGCCGCGGGCGCCGGTCATGGGCGAGGGCGGCGCGCAGGACGGCCGTCCGCAGCCGGTTCGGGATGTCGGCGGTCCCGGCCGCGGTCCCGGCCGCGGTGCCCTCGCGGGGCGTGGGGACCTTCGGCGCGGTGAGGGACTCCAGGGTCCCGGGCAGCGCGCGCTGGGTGAGGGAGTGCGCCCGCACGACCCTCCGGTGCCGGCCGAGGGAGGCGGGCAGTACCAGGTACGCCAGGCGTACGAGGTCGCCGTACTGCTCGACCAGGACGGACTCGGTCCTCAGGACGTGCCGGTGGGGCAGGCGGGATGGGGTGCGGAACCGACTGACGGGCATCGTGGCGCCTTTCCGCGGCCGACGAAGAACTGACACGGCCTCAAACGAGTGAATCGCGTGATGGTCACACGTTCCTGTCGCACCAACGGGCGACGAACCTCCCCCGCATGGGCTAATGCCTGGCCGTGGACAGAGGTCCGGGCAGGTGGGCGGGGCCGGCCGTGACCGGAGCGGGGGGTGCCGAACAGCCCGTCTCGGTCGTTGGGCCGTCACTGGGCCGTCACTGGGCCGTCGTAGGGCCGTCGTTGGGCCGTGTCGTCGAGTTGTCGTCGGGTTGTCGTCGGGCTGAGACCCGGTGGTCCGGCCGCCGGGGCGGGGCGGTGGGACGGGAGCGGCGGGGCACGTGCCGGGTACATATCCGTTGTTGCGGTCCGGTTTCGAGCCGTCGCCGACGGGTTGCCCGGTCCGGCGTCACGCGTTGACGAGGCATGGACACTCCATACGCCGCACCGAGCGGCCTGTACGGGCCCGACGACGAGGACGCCTTCTGCCCGCACTGCGCCAGTCTGCTGGCGGTCCCGCCGGCCGGTGCGGTCCGGACCGGCCGGACGGCGCGGCGACGGCGTGACGACGGCGCCCGTCCCGCCCCCGCCCCGCTGCGCGC
>NZ_JAVRHI010000418.1:0-30619 GCF_034105845.1 Streptomyces sp. CRN 30
GTTCCCCGCGCCCCTTGAGGGGCGCGGGGAACTGCGCGACCAGCCACGACGTACCCGCAGCCGTCGACGCGTCCTACGCGAACACCACCGTCCGCCTCCCGTTGAGGAGAATCCTCCGCTCGGCATGCCACTTCACGGCCCGCGCCAGCGCCTGGCACTCCACATCGCGCCCGATGGCGACCAGCTGGTCGGGGGTGACGTCGTGCCCCACCCGCTCGACCTCCTGCTCGATGATCGGCCCCTCGTCGAGGTCGGCCGTCACATAGTGCGCGGTCGCGCCGATCAGCTTCACGCCCCGCGCGTGCGCCTGGTGGTACGGCTTCGCACCCTTGAAGCTCGGCAGGAACGAGTGGTGGATGTTGATGATCCGCCCGCTGAGCGCCTTGCACAGGTCGTCGGAGAGCACCTGCATGTACCGCGCCAGCACGACCAGCTCGACGTCCGCCTCCCGGACGATCTCCAGCAGCCGCGCCTCGCCCTCGGCCTTGGTCTCCTTCGTCACCGCGATGTGGTGGAAGGGGATGTCGTAGGAGCCGACCAGTTCGGCGAAGTCGGTGTGGTTGGAGACCACCGCGGCGATCTCGACGGGCAGCGCGCCGATCCGGGAGCGGAAGAGCAGGTCGTTCAGGCAGTGCCCGAACCTGCTGACCATCAGCACGACGCGCATCTTCTCGTCGGCCCGGTGGATCTGCCACTCCATCTGGAAGGAGTCACCGATCGCGGCGAAACTGGCGCGCAGCTTGTCGACCGTGACCGGGGCCTCCGCCGAGAAGTGCACCCGCATGAAGAACAGACCCGTGTCGTGGTCGCCGAACTGCTGGCTGTCCTCGATGTTGCAGCCGGTCATGAAGAGGTAGCTCGACACGGCGTGCACGATGCCCTGCTTGTCCGGGCAGGCGAGGGTGAGGACGTACTGGTCGGCCGGGGCCGCGGCTCGGGTGGACTGCTCGTTCATGCGGGACAGGGTCCCATACCGGGCCCCGCCGACGCGGAGCGTCCCGCTACGCGGACCGGGTCAGGATGCTCAGTACCTCAAGGCTGCGCGGCGCCACGTCGGGGTCCTCGCCGTCGCTCGTCGCCAGCCGGACGTGCGCGTCCCGGGCCGCCCGGACCGCCTCGGGCCAGGCGGCGTGCTCCAGGTACGCGGCGACCGGCGCGTCCGGGCCGACCTGGTGCATGATCCGCAGGACCCGCAGGACGGCGGTGTCGACGAGCGCCGCCTCCTGGGAGTCGCGGAAGATCGTCCCGACGTACTTCTCCGCGGACCAGTGGTCCAGCCAGGTGTCCTCGACCAGCCGGTACACCGCGTCGGTGACGTCACCGAAGCCGTCCGTGCCGACCAGCCAGACGTCCCGCTGGAACGCGGGGTCGGAGAGCATGTGCAGCGCCGACCGCACGTTGCTGCGCCAGCGCCACCACGGCATGTCGTTGAGAGGCATGCCGCCCATGGTGGAGGAGCGACGGCCGCGACGGGAAGTGTTCTCCGAACCTTGCACGGTCATCGATCGTACGTTCCTCTCCACGCTCGCCTCACAGGCCCCCTCAATTCACCTCAAGGCCACCACACGTCGACCGGGGGGCGTCCCAAGGTTAGCCGGGTGGGGGAAACGTACGGTTTCATGACCGGCAGGCGACGTATCAGCAGCACCTCCCTGGCCATCGGCGCACTGGTGGCGGCCGCGTCGTTCACCGTCGGCTGCGGGGTCGTCCCCGGGGTCACGGGGGGCGCCGGCGACGACACCGTCACCGTGATGACGTGGGCGCCCCAGGACACGGGCGCGACCAACAAACCCGGCATGCCCGCCCTGGCCTCGGCCTACGCCCGCTGGGTCAACGACAGCGGCGGCCTCGGCGGACGCGAACTCAAGGTCGTCACCTGCAACGACCACAACGACAGCCTGGCCGCGGCCAAGTGCGCCCGGCGCGCCGTCGAGGAGGACGTCGTCGCGGTCGTCGGCTCCTACAGCCAGCACGCCGACGCCTTCCTGCCGGTCCTGGAGGGGGCCGGCATCCCGTACATCGGCGGCTACGGCATCACCACCGACGAGTTCACCAGTCCGCTGTCCTACCCGGTCAACGGCGGTCAGCCCGCGCTCCTTGCCGGGCTCGGCACGGCCCTCGCCGAGGGCTGCGGAACCGTTTCGCTGGTCCGGCCCGACACCATCGCCGGTGATCAGCTGCCGGCGCTGCTGGACTCCGGTCTGGCGGCGGGCGGGCACGCGGACGCCGAGGACCAGCGGGCGGCGGAGGACGCCACCGAGTACGGCGGGCAGGCCGAGCGGGCGCTGGAGCGGGCGTCCGCCGACCCGGCGGCGACGGGGTGCGTGGTGCCGGTGCTCGGCGACCGCACCGGCACGTTCATGGACTCCTTCCGGCGGGCCCGGGAGGAGCACCCCGAGGTGCGGACCGGAACGGTGCTCGGCAGCGTCGACCAGTCCACGGTCAACGCCACCGGCGGCGCGTCCAGCCCCTACGAGGGGTCGTACGTCACCGGCTGGTACCCGGTGGCGACGGACAGGCTCTGGGACCCGATGAAGAAGGTGATCGAGGAGGAGGCGTTCGGCGACAACCGGATCGACGCGGCGGACGCCGGGGTGCAGACCACCTGGATCGCCTACACCGTGCTGAGGAAGGTCGTCGAGTCGCTCGGCGAGGGCGAGGTGAACGCCGACAGCGTCAGCGGCGCCCTCGACGACGGCCTGGAGGTCTCGACGGGCGGGCTCACGCCGGCGCTGCGCTGGCGGTTCCAGGACAAGCTGGCCGCGGTCGGCTTCCCGCGGCTGGTCAACACCGACGTCACGATCCAGGTGGTACGGGAGGGGCGGCTGGTCTCCGCCCGTAAGGGGTTCCTGGACACCACCGCGACGCTGCTGAAGGCGGACGTGGCCTGAGCGGGGGCCTGAGCGGGGGCCTCCCCCGCCCAGTGACCCCGCCCAGTGACCCCGCCCGGTGCCGCCCGCTTCAGAGCTGGACCGGTGTCCGCTCCGTCAGGCCGTACGTCTTGGCGATCGTGTTCCAGAACCCGGCGGCCTTCCCCTTCTCCGTACTGGCCGTGCCGCTCTCCTTGTTGCCGGCCTGGGTCTGCGGCGTCGTGCGGGCCTGGCCCTTCTTGCAGCCGTGCTTGCCGGCGGCCTGGTCGGCCCAGGCCGCGTAGTGGTTGTCGGCCGACGCCGACGCCTGCCACGCCTTGGTCAGCGCGGCGGTCAGCTCGGCGTGGTTCGGCAGCTGGTCCACGGAGAGCTGGGAGAGGCGGCTGACCAGGTCGATGCGCTGCTTCGCCGCGTCGCGCAGGTCCTGCGCCGCCTGGTCCAGGTTGTCGCAGGACTTCACGGAGGCGACGGCGTCGATCACCGTCTGCCGGCTGTTGCCGCTGTCGGCGAGCAGCGCGTCCAGGGCGACGGCCTGCTCCCGCACGGGGTCGGCGGAGGGCGACGGGGAGGCGGACTCCTCGGTCGCCGGAGCCGTGGCGGAGACGGTCTGGTTCTTGTCGCCCTCCTCGTCACCGCCCCCGCCGGCCAGGAGCGCGCCGGCGCCCACGCCCACGACGGCGATGGCGACACCGATCGCCGCGATCAGCGGCACCCGGGAACCGGTCCGCCCGCCGCCGCGGCGGCGGCCGTCGCCGGGGCCCTGCGGAGCGTGGCCCTGCGGGGGGTGTCCGTATCCACCGCCGGGGGGCTGCGCGCCGTCCATGACGGGCAGTTGCTGCGTCGACCCGGCCGGGCCGTCGCCGCCCGGAGCGCTGCGGAAGAGGTTGTCGAACTCGGCGGGCGGCTGCCGGTCCCCCTCGGCGAAGGGCCCGCCCGGTACGGGCGGGATGTACTGGGTGGCCTCGGCGTCGGGACCGGTGGCGGGCGGGGGCAGCGGGCCGCCGCCCTGCGGGCCGGGCTTCACGATGCCGAGCGACCGTGTCTCCTCGGCGCCCCGCCCCGCGCCCGGGGGCTGCTCGGGCGGCAGCGCGCCGGGGGCGACGGGCGGTATGTACTGGGTGGCCCCCTCATCGACCCCCGAGGGCGCCGAGGGGACCGGGGGTATGTACTGCGTCGCCCCGTCGGGAGCGGCCGCCCCCGCCTGCACCGGCGGAAGGTACTGGGTGGCCTGATCGGTGTAAGGGGGCTGACCGCCGGGGGCGGGGAGCCGGCCACCGCCCGCCTGGGCCGCCTGCTCCCCGTACGACTGCTGCGGCGGCTGCGGCGGCTGCTGCGGCTGTCCGGCGGGGGCCGGGAGCCGGGAGCCGTGCGGCCCGCCGCCGGGCTGCGCACCGTATGCCTGGTCGCCGTAGCCCTGGTCACCGGGGACCGGGGGCTGGGCGCCCTGGGCCGGGGGCTGGGTTCCGTAGCCCGTGGGCGGCTGCTGCGTCGCGTACGGGTTCGGCTGGGACCCGCCGCCGTAGGCGGGGGGCTGGTCGCCGTAGGCCGGGGGCTGGGCGGCGTACGGGTTCGGCTGGGCGCCGGGGGGGCCGTGCCCCGGCGTCTGCTGCTGGGCGTGGGGCCGGTCGGTGCCGGGACGGGCGCCCTCCGGGGGGAGAGGGCCCGGCCCGCCGGACCACGCGTCGTGCGCGCCGCCCCAGGCCGGGGGCGGGCTCTGCTGCTCGCCGGGGCCCCATGCCTGGTTCCATGCCTGGCCGCCCGAGGGGGCCGCCGCGGGGCCGCCGGGCGGCGGACCGGCGGGTACGCCCGTCATGCCCGGCAACAGGGGCTCGCCGCCGTCGGAGGGCAGCACGATGCCTTCGCGCGCCGGGCGCGCCGAGGGCTCCTCGCCCTGTCCACTCTGTGTCACCGGGGCTCCTACGAATGGGGGACCTTCGGAATCGTCGGCTCACGCTACCGGGTCCCCCGAACTCGCTGCCACGCCGCACAGGACGTGACCTTCTTCCCTGTGACCGCAATAACAAAACCAGGCAGCCGCGGTACACCGTCAGTTCACGCGGCCGCCTGCAGATCGACGCGCGCCCCGAACTCCCGTACCACGGACTCCTCCCGGTAGGGCTCCAGCCGCTGCTGGAGGTCTTCCAGATATTCGGCGCCCCGGTTCGACCGCAGGGTGCCGAGGAGTTCGACCGCCTTGAGGCCGGTGCCGCACGCCTCCTCGACCTCGCGCCGCTGCACCTGCGCGCTGGCCAGCAGCACATAGCCGATGGCCCGCCGGCGCGCCCGCGTCTCGGGGTGCCCGGCCAGGGACTCCTCCGCGCACCGCGCCGCCGCGTCGGCCTGCCCCAGGTCCCGGTGGCAGTGGGCCAACTCGTCGGCCAGGTACGCCTCGTCGAAGTGGGCGATCCACGGCGCGTCGTCCCCGGACTCCGCGTCCGCCGACTCCATCGCGGTCACCGCCCGTGACGCCGCCGCCTGCGCGGCCCGCGCGTCGCCGAGCAGCGCGTGCCCCCGGGCCTCGGCGGCGTGGAACATCGCCTCCGCCCGCGGGGTGACGCGCCCGCGCGCGCCCTCCTGCGCGGCCCGTGCCAACTGCGAGATCTCCCGCGGGTTGCCGAGCTGCGCGGCCAGGTGGCTCATGGACGCGGCGAGCACGTACCCGCCGTAGCCGCGGTCGCCCGCCGCCTGCGCGAGCCGCAGCGCCTGGATGTAGTAGCGCTGGGCGAGGCCTGGTTGGCCGGTGTCGACGGCCATGTACCCGGCCAGCTCGGTCAGTCGGGCCACCGCCGCGAACAGCTCCCGTCCGACGGACTCCCGGTAGGAGCCGGCCAGCAGTCCGGAGACGACGCTGTTGAGGTAGTGCACGACGACGGGGCGCACGTGCCCGCTGCCGTACTGGTGGTCGAGGTCGACCAGCGCCTGCGTCATCGCCTTGACGGCCGCCACGTCGGACTGGCCCACCCGCGGCCCGGCCGAACGGGAGACCTGGGAGTCGGGCGCGGAGATCAGCCAGTCCCGGCTGGGCTCCACCAGCGCGGACGCCGCGACGGAGGAACCGGAGAGGAAGTCCCGCCGCCCGACGTCGCTGCGCCACAGCTCGCAGACCTGCTCGATGGCGCCGAGGACCGTCGGCGAGAACTGGAGTCCGACGCCCGAGGCGAGGTTCTTGCCGTTGGCCATGCCGATCTCGTCGATCGTGACCGTGCGGCCGAGTTTGCGGCCGAGGGCCTCGGCGATGATGGCGGGGGCCCGGCCCCGCGGCTGCTGGCCGCGCAGCCAGCGGGCGACGGACGTCTTGTCGTACCTGAGGTCGAGACCGTGCTCGGCACCGCACATGTTGACCCGGCGGGCGAGGCCCGCGTTCGAGCAGCCCGCTTCCTGGATGAGCGCCTGCAACCGTTCGTTCGGCTGCCGCGCGACGAGAGGCCTTGCGGCCATGGCGTACCCCCTGCTTCATGGCTCGGGTGCCTGCCCGTGCACCGAGTTGACGTGTCTTGCGCGACCGGGCCCTCGGCGGCCCGGCGAGGCGGTTCGCCGAGGAATTGCGGCCGTGAAGATCGATGCCCCGCAGAGATACGAACAATGCGAGGCTTGCGAGGATTGCCGGGTAACGACTGCTGTCGTGCCCCCCGCATGGCTACCCAGCTCCCGCCGGGGATCCTCCCGCGCGCCCCCGCACGTGCAACCATGCGCCCCGGCTGCGGAATCGATGCTCCCCTCCCGCGCGCGCACGGACCGTAACCCGTGGTGGGTGCGGGAGTTGAGTTCCACGTGGAAGAGACGATCCCGGGTACCGGAGCCGCACAGATTCCCCCGCAGCGTGACGCGTCGCTGCTGGAGGCCGCCGTTCGCTACGCCGAGGAGCGTCACTGGGACGTTCTCCCCGGCACCTGGCTGGAAGCCGTCGACGGGGAGCAGCGCTGTTCCTGCGAGGACCCGGCGTGCGCCGTCCCCGGCGCACATCCGGCGCGCGCCGACTGGGCGAGCCAGGCGACGGGCAGCGCGACCGTCGCCCGCCGGATGTGGCAGAAGCAGCCGACGGCGTCGATCCTGCTGCCGACGGGGCGCACGTTCGACGCGATCGACGTGCCGGAGACGGCCGGGTTCCTGGCGCTGGCGCGCATGCGGCGGATGGAGCTGACGCCGGGGCCGGTGACGCTCACGCCGGACCGGCGGATGCGGTTCTTCGTGCTGCCGGGGGCCGAGGCGAAGGTGCCGGACCTGGTCCGCAAGCTGGGGTGGTCGCCGTCGGCGCTGGACCTGACGTCGCTCGGGGAGGGGGAGTACGTGGCGGGGCCGCCCACGCGGTACGGGTCGCGGGGCGCGGTGCAGTGGGCCTGCCCGCCCACGGTCAGCAACCGGTGGCTGCCGGACTCGGAGGAGTTGATCTCGGCGCTCGCGTACGCGTGCGGGCGGGACCGGTAGGCGCGGTTCCGCCCGGCGAGTGCGGTCGTAGGGCGTGTGCGGGTACGTGGTGGTTTCTCGCGCCGTTCCCCGCGCCCCTTACGGGGCGCTTTCACACCGTAGGGTTTTGGTATGACCTCAGCCGTACGTGTGCAAGGGCTCTGGAAGCGGTTCGGGCAGCAGGTGGCCGTGGCGGGGATCGATCTCGACCTGCCCGCGGGGAAGTTCATCGGGCTGGTCGGGCCGAACGGGGCAGGGAAGACCACCACCCTGTCCATGGTGACCGGGCTGCTGCGGCCGGATCACGGGGTGGTCGAGGTCGTCGGGCACGACGTGTGGCGGGATCCGGTCGAGGTCAAGGCCCGTATCGGGGTGCTGCCGGAGAGGCTGCGGCTCTTCGAGCGGCTGTCGGGGCGGGAACTGCTCGGCTACACCGGCCGGTTGCGCGGACTGCCCGGCGCGGAGGTCGACAAGCGGGCCACGCAGCTCCTCGACGTCCTCGATCTCGCCGGGGCCCAGCACAAGCTGGTCGTCGACTACTCGACCGGCATGCGGAAGAAGATCGGGCTGGCGGCGGCGCTGCTGCACAACCCCGAGGTGCTCTTCCTCGACGAGCCGTTCGAGGGCGTCGACCCGGTCTCCGCGCAGACCATCCGGGGCGTGCTGGAGCGGTACACCGCCTCCGGGGCCACCGTCGTCTTCTCCTCCCACGTGATGGAGCTGGTCGAGTCGCTGTGCGACTGGGTGGCCGTCATGGCCGCCGGGCGGATCCGCGCCACCGGGACGCTCGCCGAGGTGCGCGGCGAGGCGCCCTCGTTGCAGCGGGCGTTCCTGCACCTCGTCGGCGCGGGCGTCCGTGACACCGGCTCCGACCTCGACTGGCTGGGCGGCGGGCCCCGATGACCGCGCCGGCCCCCGCGGCGCCGTCCGTGACCACCGTCTTCGTCCGGCTGAAGCTGTCCCTGCTGCGCAACGGGCTGCGGCAGTCCGCGGGGCGGCGGGCCGCCTACGTGGCGTCGGCCGTCGTCGTGCTGCTCTTCGCCGCGCTCCAGCTGGTCGGCCTGATCGCGCTGCGCGGCGCCGAGCACGCCGACGCGCTGGTCGTGCCGCTGACGGCCGTACTGGCGCTGGGCTGGGCGGTGATGCCGCTGTTCTTCCCCGGCGGCGACGAGACCCTGGACCCGACGCGGCTGGTGATGCTGCCGCTCAGGCCCCGCCCGCTGGTACGGGCACTGCTGGCGGCGTCGCTGGTGGGGATCGGGCCGCTGTTCACGCTCTGCCTGGTGGCCGGTTCGGTGATCGCGGTGGCGCACGGCGCGGCGGCGTACGCCGTCGGCGTGGTCGGTGTCGTCCTCGTGCCGCTGGTGTGCGTGGCCCTCGCGCGGGCCGTCGCCGCCGCGAACGTACGGCTGCTGACCAGCAGGAAGGGCCGGGACCTGGCGGTGCTCAGCGGGCTGCTCATCGCCGTCGGCGCGCAGGTGGTGAACTTCGGCGCGCAGCGCGTCGGCGTCTCGGGCCTCGGGGAGCTGGAGCCGGTCTCCGACGTCCTCGGCTGGGTGCCGCCCGCGTCGGCGGTGGGGGCGGTGCGGGACGCGAGCGAGGGGGCGTACGGGACGGCCCTGGCGCGGCTCGCGCTGTCGGCCGTGGCACTGGTGGCGCTGCTCGCGCTCTGGTCGCGGCACCTGACCCGGCTGATGACGGCGCCGGACGGCTCGACGCTGGGGGCGGGCGGCGCGGCGCGCGAGCGGGGCCGCGGCGGGCGGTTCCGGCTGCTGCCCCCGGGACGTACGGGCACGGTCATGGAGCGCAGCCTGCGGTACGTGTGGCGCGACCCGAAGACGAAGGCGGCCTGGGTGACGTCGCTGGCGATCGGCCTGATCGTGCCGGTGTTCAACGCCTGGCAGGGCACCGGCTCGGTCTACTTCGCCTGCTTCGCCGCGGGGATGCTCGGCATCCAGATGTACAACCAGTTCGGGCAGGACACGTCCGCGTTCTGGATGGTCGCGATGACCATCTCCGCGCCCCGGGACGCCTACGTCGAACTGCGCGCGCGGGCCCTGGCCCTGCTGCTGATCACCCTGCCGTACGCCGTCCTCGTCACCGTCCTGACCACGGCGATGCTCGGCGACTGGGCCCGGCTGCCGGAGGCGCTCGGCCTGTCGCTGGCGCTGCTCGGCGCGATGCTGGCGACCGGCGCGTGGACGTCGGCGCGCTTCCCCTACTCCGTGCCGCAGGAAGGGCACAAGAACGTCGTCCCCGGTCAGGCCGGGCTCGCCTGGATCTCCGTCTTCGGCGGGATGGTGGCCGCCGCGCTGCTGTGCGCGCCCGTCATCGCGCTGGCGGTCTGGGCGAACGTCAGCGCGGGCGGCGACGCGTGGGCGTGGCTGGTGCTGCCGGTGGGCGCGGGGTACGGGACGCTGATCACCGCGCTGGGCCTCAGGTCCGCCGCGCCACGGACCGCGCGCCGCCTGCCGGAGATCCTGGCGGCGGTCAGCAAGGGGTGACGGCCCCGGCGGCGGTCCGCGCAGCGTGACAACCCCGGCGGCAGCCCGCACGGGCGACGGCCCCGGCGGCGGTCGGCGCGGAGGCGCACGGCCCCGGCGGCGGTCGGCGTGGAGGTCGCACGTCGGTCGCCGCGAGGGCGGCGGCCCGCGGTGGTCTCAGCTCAGGCGTGGAGGTCGTCCAGGAACGGTTCCACGGCCGCCCGCCACGCCTCCGGCTGGTCGTAGTGGACCAGGTGGCCGGCGTCGGCGACCTCCGCGTACTGGCCGCGCGGCAGCACCCGGACCATCTCCTGGGCCTCGGCACGGCCCAGCTCGCCGTCGAGGCCGCGCACGACCAGGGTGGGGCAGCGGACCTGGGCCAGCTCCTCCCAGTGCGCGTCGTAGATCCACGTCTCGCGGCAGGCGAGCATCTGGTCGGGGTCGAAGACCGGGCGCCAGCCGTCCGTGGACTCCGCCATGACCTCGGCGTAGAACGCCCCCCGGGCCGGGTTCGGGCGCTCCACCCAGGGGTCGTCCTCGCCGAACCACTTGCGGACGTCCGCCAGCGTGGCGAACGGGACCGGCCACGCCCGGAACCACTCGGTCCACTCCTGCTGCGAGGCGCCGCCGACCGCGGAGGCCCGCATGTCGCTGATGACGAGGGCGCTGACGCGGTCCGGGTACTTCGCGGCGAACTGCCACGCCGTCAGCGCGCCCATCGCGTGGCCGATGAGGACGGCGGGGGCGAGGCCGAGCCGGTCGAGCGCGGTCCCGACGTCCTCGATGTACTCCTCCCGGGTGCAGGAGGCGGCCGGCGGCTTCTCGCTGCGGCCGTGTCCGCGCTGGTCGAGCGCGACGGCGCGGTGCCGCTCGGAGAGCCAGCGGGCCGACGCCGCCCAGTGCGAGGCGCGGCCCATCAGTCCGTGCAGCAGCAGGACGCCCGGGGCGGTGCCCCCGCCCGCGGCGCCGTCCGTTCCGGCGGCCGTGTCTGTCGTCGGGTCGGTCTTGGGAGGGTCGCCGAACTCCCAGGCCGCGAGGCGTACCCCGCCCGCTCCGGTCACGTCGATGCGCCGCGCCATGGTCCTGGCACCCCCAAGCTCCGCTCGGCCCGTCCGCTTCCGCACGGACGGCCCGGTCCTGTGAACCGTGTGTCTGCCTGTCGTGCCTGCCGTCTTCGCCCCGCGCGTCCGTGGCCGGTCGGGTCCACGCAGGTTATCGAATGTCTATTCGAAAAACCTGTCCCGCAGGGCAACACCCCTCATTCGAGTGACACTCTCCGGGGATTGGCCGCCGCTGTCGAGGGGAGATCTTCAGCGGGAGGCGGACCGCTCGGGGAAAAACGGTCCGAGGGGATTGACCCTGAGAGCTCGGGGCTCCGGGTCAGCACAGGGGAGGACAGGCCCCGGCGCCGCACGGCGCCGGGGCCCTCTGCGTCTTCGCGGCACATCCTCGCCCCCTCGGCCGTGCCGGCCACGTCCCCAAGCCTTCGTCATATGCCTCAAGCGACAGCCTTGCACGCATGGCGCGCGGACGCTGCCGTTCGGCGGACCGAATCTCGGATTCGACGGGACCGAAACGGCGACGCAACATCCCCTGCCGTCACGGACGTCGACAGACGCCGACGGACGCCGACGGCTCGGGCGGGCGGGCGGCGCGGGGCCGCGCCGGGTCAGCGCTTGGCGACGAACACGTGGGAGGCGACCTCCGACTCCAGCTCGGCCGCCTCGCCGCCGCTGCCGACCAGCACGCCTCCGGCGGACTCGGTCACGCTCACCACCGAGCCGGGCTGGACGCCAGCCCTGCGCAGCGTGTACATCAGCTGCGCGTCCGTCTGGATCGGCTCGCCGATGCGGCGCACGACGACCGACTTGCCCTCGGCGCCCGGGTCCAGCTCCGAGAGCGAGACCAGGCCCGCGTCGAGGAAGGGGTCGGCGGTGTCCTTCTCGCCCAGCTCCTCCAGACCGGGGATGGGGTTGCCGTACGGCGACTCGGTCGGGTGACGGAGCAGCTCCAGGACGCGGCGCTCCACCGCCTCGCTCATCACGTGCTCCCAGCGACACGCCTCGGCGTGCACCTGCTCCCACTCCAGACCGATCACGTCGACGAGCAGGCACTCGGCCAGACGGTGCTTGCGCATCACGCGCGTGGCCAGCTTGCGGCCCTCGTCGGTCAGCTCCAGGTGCCGGTCGCTGGCGACGGACACCAGGCCGTCGCGCTCCATCCGCGCCACCGTCTGGCTGACCGTCGGGCCGCTCTGGTCGAGCCGCTCCGCGATCCGGGCGCGCATGGGGACCACACCTTCCTCTTCCAGTTCGAGGATGGTGCGGAGATACATCTCCGTGGTGTCGATCAGTCCGGACATACGTGCCCCTTGATGAGATCTTCCGGAGGCTCGACGGCTCTCCGGCGCGTGCGCTGGCCCTGTCATCAATTCTGACGCATACCGCTGACAACCGTGCCGCGCCGTGGAGAAGGGCCGAACGGGGTATCCGAGGGTACCGCCCGCCCCCTTGCCCATGTGTTGACACCGCCCTGGTCCGGACCGCACCGTGAGGCGCGACACAGCCGCACGACACGACACGGCCACACGAACGACACGGCCACACGAAGGGGCACCGCATGAGCGACCGCAGGCCGGCCGGGCAGTTCCTCAACGCGGCGATCGATCTGCTGCACCGCGTCCGCGACGAGGAGCAGGAGGCCGTCGAGGCGGCGGGGACCCTGCTCGCGGACACCGTGGAGCGGGGCGGGCGGCTGTTCGCGTTCGGCGCGGGACACTCCTCGCTGGCCGCGCAGGACGTCGTGTACCGGGCGGGCGGTCTCGCCCTGATGAACCTGCTGGCCGTGCCCGGCGCCGTCGGGGTCGACGTGATGCCCGCCACGCTCGGTTCGGCGCTGGAGCGGGTCGACGGGCTCGCGAGCGCCGTGCTCACCGCCTCGCCGCTGCGCGCGGGCGACGCGCTGGTGATCATCTCGCTGTCGGGCCGCAACGCGCTGCCCGTGGAGATGGCGACCACCGCCCGTGACCTCGGTGTGCGGGTCATCGGCGTCACCTCCGTCGCGTACGCCACGGAGACCACGTCGCGGCACGCCTCCGGGACGTTCCTGAAGGACCACTGCGACGTCGTACTGGACTCGAAGATCGCCGTCGGGGACGCGGAGCTGACCCTGGACACCGTCCCGGCGCCGTTCGCGCCCGCGTCCACGGTCGTCACCGCGGCGCTGATGCAGGCCGTGATGGCGACCACGGCGGCCGTCCTCGCCGACCGGGGCATCGAGCCGCCCCTGCTCCGCTCCGGCAACGTGGACGGCGGCCACGACTGGAACCACCGCGTCTTCACCCGCTACGGCGACCGCATCCACTACCAGTACTGACCCGCCCGGCCCGGCGAACCCCCGCGGCCGTTCAGCCGCCGTGGGTGTCCGTCAGCGCCGACAGGTCGAGGGACGCGGCGATGCGCAGGGCCACGTCCTCCGCGTGGGAGACGTCGGGGCGTTCGAAAGGGGTGCGGCCGGGACCGCGGAGGAAGGTCACGACGCCCAGGGTCCGGCCGCGGCTGCGCAGCGCCGCGCACAGGGCGTGCACCGTGTCCTCGGGCCACTGCCGGGCGCGGGCCCAGCCGTGGGCCCGGTCGGCCGTCATCGCGCCGGCGCTCGCCCGGACCGAACCGGACCGCTCCACGCACTGCACGGCCGGGTGGCCCTGGTCGTAGCGGACGGGCAGGCCCGCCACCCCGCCCGGCAGGCTCGGGCCCGGCGCGCCGGAGGGCGTGGCCGCGACCCGGACCAGCCGGACGGGCTCCGCCGTGTCCGCGTCGCCCGCGGCGCCGCCCGCCAGCCGGTCTATCAGCGCGTGGTCGGCGAACCCGGCCAGCGCGAAGTCGAGATGGACGGTGACCGCCTCCGCCGGGTCCTCGCACTCCGCCGCCGCCCGCGCCGCGCGGTGCAGCTGGTTGGAGCGGAACCTCAGCAGGGACGCCTCCTGTTCGCTCTGCCGGGCCTCGGTGACGTCCTGGAAGAGCCAGCCCACCCCCAGCGGCACCGGCTCCTCCGCGAGCGGCGACGCCAGCCGCAGGAAGCCACTGCTCCAGCAGCGGCGCCGCTCCCCCTCCGGGGTGCGCACCCCGACCCAGATGTCTGCGGGCGCGGGCGGCGCGCCCTCCGCCAGTACGTGTGTCAGCGCGCTCTCCAGTTCCTCGACGCCCTGGGAGAGCAGGTCGCCCAGCGGGCGGCCGAGCAGGGCGGTGCGGCCGGTGCCCAGGGCGCGGGCCGCGTGGGCGTTGACCACCGCGGGCCGGAGATCGGCGTCGACGAGGACGACCCCCCAGCTCGCGTCCTCGAAGAGCGCCTCGCTCAGCGCGATCGACCGCTCCAGGTCTATCTGCGCGTGCACTTCGCTGAAGGCGCAGTACAGCCCGGCGGGCTCGCCGTCGGCGCCGCGCACCGACGCGGACTGGGTGCGCACCAGCACCCGCCCGCCGTCCTTGGTCAGCAGCGCGAACTCGTGCACCTGCCGTCCGGGCGCCCGCATCGCCGACAGCAGCCGGCCCTCGATGTCCCCGGCGTCCGCGCTGCGCACGGCCCACCCGGCGAACCCCTTGCGGCCGACGGCCTCGGACGCCGTCCAGCCGAGGATGCGCTCCGCCTCGCGGTTCCAGTGGGTGACGACGCCGTCCGCGTCGAAGGCGCACAGCGCCGCGTCCATCCCGTCCAGGAGGGCGGCCAGCAGGTCCGCGTCCTCCCGCTCGGGCTGTGCCGGCTCGTCCGGCCCCAACTCGTCGGTCGTCCCACTGTGCCGGGAAGCACTCACCTGGACCCCCCTGCAGGCCGCGTCCGCGTTACGGCACGTTCGGTTCCCTTACTGGCCTTCATTCAACTCGAACGTGACACAGAGCACATCTGGTTCCCGCAATCTTGCAGGAATCGTTGTACGGGCGAATTCCCCGCCGGCCTGTCCCGGTCGTGTCTCGGTCGTCACAGATAAATCGCTTGAGCGGTCGCCGGGCGGTTCCTAGGGTGTGAGGTACACGAGAAGGGAGGTGGTTCGGCAGATGTATGGAAACCGGACGCGTGAGGTGACTGCGGGCTAGCGGCCCGTCACCCCATTCGATGCGGTGCCGGACCAGCGCGTGACAGATGCGCGCAGCCGGCCCAATCCCAGCAGTCACCCGACCCGCGAGTCGCCGGCACGTCCGGCCGGCTCCTCCTCGGAGGAACCGGACTCGCGGGTCGTCTGCGTGTCAGGGCCCCTAGAGGGTCTCGTGGCCTTCCACCTCGCGCGGGTCGCGGGGGCCCGGCCCCTTGTAGCGGGCCGAGGGGCGGACCAGCCGGCCGGTGCGCTTCTGCTCCAGGATGTGCGCCGACCACCCGGCCGTACGCGCGCAGGTGAACATCGACGTGAACATGTGCGCCGGTACCTCCGCGAAGTCCAGCACGATGGCCGCCCAGAACTCCACGTTGGTGGCGAGCACCCGGTCCGGGCGGCGGGCGTGCAGCTCCGCGAGGGCCGCCTTCTCCAGCGCCTCGGCGACCTCGAAGCGCGGCGCGCCCAGTTCCCGGGCGGTGCGGCGCAGGACGCGGGCGCGCGGGTCCTCGGCACGGTAGACGCGGTGCCCGAACCCCATCAGGCGCTCGCCCCGGTCCAGGGCCTGCCGTACGTACGCCTCCGCGTCGCCGGTCCGCTCGATCTCCTCGATCATGCCGAGGACCCGGGAGGGGGCGCCGCCGTGCAGCGGCCCCGACATGGCGCCGACCGCCCCGGAGAGCGCCGCGGCGACGTCGGCGCCGGTGGAGGCGATGACGCGGGCGGTGAAGGTGGAGGCGTTCATGCCGTGCTCGGCGGCGGAGGTCCAGTAGGCGTCCACGGCGGCGACGTGCTTGGGGTCGGGCTCGCCGCGCCAGCGGATCATGAACCGTTCGACGACCGACGCCGCCTTGTCGATCTCGCTCTGCGGAACCATGGGCAGGCCCTGGCCGCGCGCGGACTGGGCGACGTAGGACAGCGCCATGACGGCGGCGCGGGCGAGGTCCTCGCGGGCCTGCCCGGCATCGATGTCCAGGAGCGGCCGAAGACCCCAGACCGGCGCCAGCATGGCGAGCGCGGACTGCACGTCGACGCGGATGTCCCCGGAGTGCACCGGGATCGGGAACGGCTCGGCGGGCGGCAGCCCGGGGTTGAAGGCGCCGTCGACGAGCAGCCCCCACACGTTGCCGAAGGAGACGTGCCCGACCAGGTCCTCGATGTCGACGCCGCGGTAGCGCAGCGCGCCGCCCTCCTTGTCGGGTTCGGCGATCTCCGTCTCGAACGCGACGACTCCCTCTAGTCCGGGTACGAAGTCGGACATGCGGCGGCTCCTCGGTTGGCGTACGGCGGGGGGAATGCGTGCGGCGGGGCGGACCGTACGGGAATCCGCGGTCCTCGTCCCTGGACTCGCGGTTCTGTGCGGTCTTCTCCCTGTGATGCCCCGCCCGGCCGGGGGTCATCCGGCCGGACCGGCACCAGCACGATATCCCTGAGTGCCGCCTCCGGACAGCGTTCGCGGCACTGAGTGCCAACTGTCTCCGTACGGCCGGGGCATGCGGCAGGATGGCCGGGTGACCGACCGAGATTCCGTGTCCTTCGATCCGGCCTCGATGCGCAAGCAGTACCGGGCCGAGGGGCTCGGCGAGAGCGAGCTGGCCGCGACGCCCGTGGAGCAGTTCGCCCGCTGGTTCAAGCAGGCGGCGACGGAGGCGGGCCTGTTCGAACCGAACGCCATGGTCGTCTCGACGGCCGACGCCGAGGGCCGCCCCAGCTCCCGCACGGTGCTGCTGAAGCACTTCGACGCCGACGGCTTCGTCTTCTACACCAACCACGGCTCCCGCAAGGGCCGTGACCTGGCGGTCAACCCGCACGTGTCGCTGCTCTTCCCCTGGCACCCGATGGCCCGGCAGGTGATCGTCACGGGCACCGCCGCGCGCACCGGGCGGGACGAGACGGCCGCGTACTTCCGGACCCGGCCGCACGGTTCGCGGCTCGGGGCGTGGGCCAGCGCCCAGTCCTCGGTGGTGGGCTCCCGCGCGGAGCTGGACGCCGCCTGGGCGGAGCTGGCCGCCCGCTACCCGGAGGGCGAGCCGGTGCCGGTGCCGCCGCACTGGGGCGGGTTCCGGGTGGTGCCGAGCGCGGTGGAGTTCTGGCAGGGCCGGGAGAACCGGCTGCACGACCGGCTGCGGTACGTCGCGCGGGGCGACGGCGGCTGGCGGGTGGAGCGGCTGAGCCCCTGACCGCGCGTCCGGGGCGGGTTCAGTCCAGCGCCGCGTCCAGCAGTTCCGCCCACTGGGCCACGACGCGTTCCCGGCGGGCCCGGTCGTCGGTGAGGAGGTTGGCGAGGCCGAGGCCCCGTGCCATGTCCAGCAGGCCCTGGACGGTCTCGCGGACGCCGGGGCGGCTCTCGTCGGCGCCGAGCAGGTCGACGGCGATGCGGTGGGTCTCGCGGCCGACGCGGGCCTCCAGCTCGGTGACCCGGCCGCGCAGCTGCTCCTCGTCGGAGGCGGCGACCCACAGGTGGAGCGCGGCGCGGAAGAGCGGGCCGGTGTAGAGGTCGACGAGGGCGGCGATCACCGCGCGGCGGTCACCGGCCACCGCGCCCCCGGGAGAGTCGGAGCGGTCGGGGACGTCGGGCGTGTCCCGGAAGAGCGCGCGCAGGGCCAGGGAGCGTTCCTCGGCGACGTACTCGACGGCGGCGGTGAACAGGTCCTCCCGGGTGGGGAAGTGGTGCTGGGCCGCGCCCCGGGAGACTCCGGCGCGCTCCGCGACGACGGAGACCGTGGAGCCCGCCCAGCCGCGTTCGGCGAGGCAGGCCACGGCCGCGGCGAGGAGCCGCTGCCGGGTGGCCCGGCTGCGGTCCTGCTTGGGGGCGCGGTCGGCGCCGGTCGCGGTCACAGCACCCATGCGGGATCCCGTCGTTCGAGGAAGGCCGTCATCCCCTCCCGGGCGTCGGCGGTGGCGAACAGCCGTGCCGACAGTGCCGTCAGCGCGTCGGTGTCCCGGTCGAAGGTCTCCAGCACGATAGCCGTGAGCAGCCGTTTCGTCTCCGCCAGTGCCTGCGGGGCGGCCTTGCGCAGACCGTCGAGCACGGGGCTCAGCGCCTGGTCGATGTCGTCGGTGGCGGCGACGGCGGCGGTCAGCAGTCCCGTCCGGACGGCCTCGGCCGCGTCGAAACGCTCACCGGTGAGGCAGTAGCGGGCGGCGGCGCGGGGGTCGAGGCGGGGCAGCAGCGGCATGGAGATCACCGCGGGCGCCACCCCGATCCGTACCTCCGTGAAGGCGAAGGAGGCGTCCGGGCCCGCCACCGCGACGTCGCACGCGCCGACCAGCCCCAGCCCCCCGGCCCGCACATGTCCGGTCACCCGCGCCACCACGGGCTTCGGCATCTCCACCACCTGCCGCAGCAGCGCGACGAACGCCGCCGGATCGGGCGGCTGCCGCAGGTCCGCCCCGGCGCTGAACACGGTTCCGGCGTGGGTGAGGACGACGGCGCGTACGGCGGGGTCGGCGCCGCTCTCCGCGAGGGTCTCGGCGAGGTCGCGCACGAGGGCGGCGGAGAGGGCGTTGCGGTTGGCCGGGGAGTCGAGGGTCAGTGTGGCGACGCCCCGGTCCCGGGTGACGCGCACCGTGGTCATGTCCGCTCCCGGAGCTGCCTGCGCAGGATCTTGCCGGAGGCGGCGCGGGGCACGCCGACGATGAAGCTGACCCGGCGGACCCGTTTGTAGGGGGCGACGCGCTCGGCGACGTACATCATGACCTCGCTCTCGGAGAGGTCTCCCGCCTCCGGGTGGCGGACGATGTGGGCGTGCGGGACCTCGTTGCCGTTCTCGTCGTACTCGCCGACGACGGCCGCGTCGGTGATGCCGGGGTGGGTGAGGAGCAGCGCCTCCAGTTCGGCGGGGGCCACCTGGAAGCCCTTGTACTTGATGAGTTCCTTGACCCGGTCGACGACGAAGAGCCAGCCGTCGCCGTCCACGTGGCCCACGTCCCCGGTGTGCAGCCAGCCGTCCGCGTCGATCATCTCGGCGGTGGCGTCGGGCCGCCCCAGGTAGCCCTTCATCACCTGCGGGCCGCGGATGAGGATCTCCCCGGACTCGCCGGCCGGGAGGTCCTTGCCGGGGTCGTCGAGGGAGACGATCCGCATCTCGGTGGAGGCGATGAGCCTGCCGACGGTGCCGGGCGGCGCGTCGGCCATCGCGTCCCGGGGGACGACGTGCGTGCCCGGGGAGAGTTCCGTCATGCCGTACGCCTGGCCGACGGGCGGCAGGCCGAGCCGCCGGGAGCAGGCCGCCGCGAGCCGGGCGTCCAGCGGGGCGGCGGCGCTGATCACGTGCCGCAGCGACGACAGGTCGTACGAGGCGACCAGCGGGTGCTTGGCGAGGGCGAGGACGATCGGCGGGGCCACGTAGAGATCGGTGATGCGGTGGGTCTGGATCGCGGCGAGGAACTGCTCCAGGTCGAAGCGGGGCAGGACGACGACCGTGGCGCCGAGCCGCAGCGGGGCGTTCATCAGTGCGGTGAGCCCGTAGATGTGGAAGAAGGGCAGCACGGCGAGGACGCGGTCGCCGGGGGCGGCCGGCATCGCGGAGTACAGCTGGGCGAGGTTGGTGGCGATCTGGCGGTGGGTGAGCATGACGCCCTTGGGCGTGCCGGTCGTCCCCGAGGAGTACGGCAGTGCGGCGACGTCCTCGGCGGGGTCGATGGCGACGGCCGGCTCGGGGGCGGTGGAGCCCAGCATGTCGACGAGCGATCGGTGGCCGGGCGCGCTGTCGCAGACGAGGATCTCGGCGACGCCGCCCGCGAGTTCGGCCGCTCTGCGGGCCGTCTCCAGGAGCGGGGAGACGGTGACGATCCAGCGGGCCGCGCTGTCCGAGAGCTGCCCCGCGAACTCCTCGGCGGTGGCGAGCGGATGGACCGTGGTGACCGACGCCCCCGCGCGCGTGGCGGCGTAGAAGGCGAGCGGGAAGGCGACCGTGTTGGGGCTGTGCAGGGCGACGACGTCGCCCTTGCGGACCCCCGCCTCCGCGAGACCGGCGGCGACCCGCCGGTGGAAGCGGTCCACCTGCGTGTAGGTCAGGGTGGTGCCGTCGGTGCCGTCGATCAGCGCGGGCGTGTCGCCGAACTCGGCGGCCCGGCCGAGGACGGCCTCGTGGATGGGCAGTTCGACGGGCGGGACGTCGGCGTACTCGCTGCGGAACATCGAACCTCCAGGTCCGTCCGGGGCGGCTGGTACGACGTGGCTGATACGGCGTGGCTAGTACGACTTGGGCAGTCCGAGGGTCTGGTGGGAGACGTAGTTGAGGATCATCTCCCGGCTCACCGGGGCGATCCGGGCCACGCGGGAGGCGGTGACGAGCGAGGCGAGACCGAACTCGCGGGTCAGGCCGTTGCCGCCGAGGGTGTGCACGGCCTGGTCGACGGCCTTCACGCACGCCTCGCCGGCCGCGTACTTCGCCATGTTGGCGGCCTCGCCCGCGCCGACGTCGTCGCCCGCGTCGTAGAGGTGCGCGGCCTTCCGCATCATCAGCCGGGCCAGTTCGAGGTCGATGTGCGCCTGCGCCAGGGGGTGGGCGATGGCCTGGTGGGCGCCGATGGGGGTCTTCCAGACGGTGCGGTCGCGCGCGTACGCGACGGCCTTGGCGAGGGCGTGGCGGCCCATCCCGATACCGAACGCGGCGGTCATGATCCGCTCGGGGTTGAGCCCCGCGAAGAGCTGGAGGAGACCGGCGTCCTCTCCCCCACTGCCGAAAGCGTGGGAGGGGCCCCCACCCACAAGCGCGTCGGCGGGAAGCCGTACGTCGTCCAGTGTCAGCTCGAACTGCTTCTCCGCCGCGTGCAGCTCCATGTCGATCAGGCGGCGCCCGAAGCCGGGGGTGTCCCGGGGGACGATGAACAGGCAGGGCTTGAGCTTGCCGGTACGGGCGTCCTCCGTGCGGCCGACGATCAGCGTGGCGTCGGCTATGTCCACGCCGGAGATGAAGACCTTGCGGCCGGTGAGGACCCAGTCCCCGCCGTCCTTGCGCGCGGTGGTGGTGATGCGGTGGCTGTTGGAGCCGGCGTCGGGCTCGGTGATGCCGAAGGCCATCGTGCGGGTGCCGTCGGCTATACCGGGGAGCCACTCCTGTTTCTGGGCCTCCGTGCCGAAGCGGGCGATCACCGTGCCGCAGATCGCCGGGGAGACGACCAGCATGAGGAGGGGGCAGCCGGCGGCGCCGAGTTCCTCCAGGACGATGGAGAGTTCTGTGATGCCGCCGCCCCCGCCGCCGTAGGCGGTGGGGAGGTTGACTCCGAGGTAGCCGAGTTTTCCGGCCTCCGCCCATAGGGCTGCGCGGTCGTGGTCGCGGCCGTGGCGTGCGCCCAGGGTGGCGACTGCGTCGCGGAGGGAGTTGTGTTCTTGGGTTTCGGTGAGTGTCATGTGGCTCCTTTGACGTGGTTGCTCGCGCCGTTCCCCGCGCCCCTATCGGGGCGCTTCCACTACTGCCAATAGGGAGCCGACCGTCACCTGTTGGCCCGGGGTGGCGTGCAGGGCCGTGAGTCGGCCGGTCACCGGGGCGGTGATCCTGTGTTCCATCTTCATCGCCTCCAGCCAGAGGAGGGGCTGGCCCGCCTCCACCTGCGCGCCCTCCCGCAGACCCGCTGCCACGCGGACGACCGTGCCGGGCATGGGGGCCAGAAGGGAGCCGGGGGCGTGGGTGGCCGTCGGGTCGGGGAAGCGGGGGAGGGCGGTGAGGCGGGTGGCGTTGACGTGGATGTCGGTGCCGTAGCGGGTGATGTCGTAGCGGTGGCGGATGCCGTCCGTCTCCAGGACGACCAGGTCGGGTGCCGTGTGCACGATCCGGACTCCGTCCGCCTCCGCACCACCGCGCGTGAAGCGGTACCGGACCTCCGTCTCCTCCCCCGCCACCGCGTACCGCTTCACCTGGTCCTGTGAGGGCAGGTTGCGCCAGGCTCCGCCGAAGCGGGAGCGGGCGGCGGCGTCGGCGAGGGCGGCGGCGAGCGGGGCGTACGGATCGGGGGCCGGGGCCGTCAGGGCGGCCAGGTGGCGGTCGTAGAAGGCCGTGTCCATGCGGGCCGACGCGAACTCCTCGTGGCGCAGGGAGCGGACGAGGAGGTCGCGGTTGGTGGGCGGGCCGTGGAGCGTGGCGCGGTCCAGGGCACCGGCGAGCTTCCTGAGCGCCTCCGCGCGCGTGGGGGCGTGGGCGACGGCCTTGGCGATCAGCGGGTCGTAGTGCACGCCGATGGTGTCGCCGTCCGTGTAACCGGTGTCCAGGCGTACGTCCGGGACGGCGACGCGGTGCAGGCGGCCGGTCTGCGGGGCCCAGCCGTTCGCCGGGTCCTCGGCGTAGAGGCGCGCCTCGACGGCGTGGCCACGCGCGCGTGGCGGTGCGGGATCGAGGGCCGTGCCCTCCGCCACGCCGATCTGGAGGGCGACGAGGTCGATGCCGAAGACGGCCTCGGTGACGGGGTGTTCGACCTGGAGGCGGGTGTTCATCTCCAGGAAGTGGGCGCGGTCGCCCGTCACCAGGAACTCGACGGTGCCCGCGCCGACGTAGTCGACGGCGCGGGCCGCCCGTACCGCGAGGGAGTGCAGTCCGGCGGTCAGGGACTCGCTCAGGCCGGGGGCCGGGGCCTCCTCGATGACCTTCTGGTGGCGGCGCTGGAGGGAGCAGTCGCGGGTGCCGAGCGTCCACACCGTGCCGTGGGTGTCGGCGAGGATCTGCACCTCGACGTGGCGGCCGTGTTCGAGGTAGGGCTCGACGAAGACCTCGCCGTCGCCGAAGGCGCTCGCCGCCTCCGCGCGGGCGGCGTCCCGTTCGGTGTCGAGGTCGGCGAGGCGGCGCACGATCCGCATGCCGCGTCCGCCGCCGCCCGCCGCCGCCTTGACCAGCACCGGCAGGTCGGCCTCGGTGACGTCCTTCAGCGGCTCGACGCCCATCAGTTCCTTGGCGCGGGTCTTGGACGCCATCGCCTCGATCGCCTCCGGCGGCGGGCCGATCCAGGTCAGGCCCGCGTCGGTGACGGCCCGCGCGAAGGCCGCGTTCTCGGAGAGGAAGCCGTAGCCGGGATGGACGGCGTCGGCACCGGCCGCCAGGGCGGCCTTCACGATCGCCTCGCCGCGCAGGTACGTCTCGGCGGGGGTCGACCCCGGCAGCCGTACCGCCGTGTCGGCCACGCGCGCGTGGAGCGCGTGCTCGTCGGCGTCGGAGAAGACGGCGACCGTGCGGATGCCGAGTCCGGCGCAGGTGCGGAAGACGCGGCAGGCGATCTCGCCGCGGTTGGCGACCAGTACAGAGGTGATCACGGGGTTTCCCTCACATCCGGAAGACGCCGAATCCGCCCCGCGCGCCCTCGTAGGGGGCGGTGTGGATCGCGGACAGGCACAGGCCGAGGACGGTGCGGGTGTCGCGCGGGTCGATGACGCCGTCGTCGTACAGCCGCCCGGACAGGAACATCGGGAGCGACTCGGACTCGATCTGCTGCTCCACCATGGCGCGCAGCGCCGCGTCGCCCTCGTCGTCGTACGGCAGGCCCTTCGCGGCGGCGGACTGGCGGGCGACGATGGAGAGGACCCCGGCGAGCTGCTGCGGACCCATGACGGCGGACTTGGCGCTGGGCCAGGCGAAGAGGAAGCGGGGGTCGTAGGCGCGGCCGCACATGCCGTAGTGGCCGGCGCCGTAGGACGCGCCCATGAGCACGGAGAGGTGCGGTACGCGGGAGTTGGAGACCGCGTTGATCATCATGGCGCCGTGTTTGATGATGCCGCCCTGCTCGTACTCCTTGCCGACCATGTAGCCGGTGGTGTTGTGGAGGAAGAGGAGGGGGATGTCGCGCTGGTTGGCGAGCTGGATGAACTGGGCGGCCTTCTGCGACTCCTCGCTGAACAGGACGCCCCGGGCGTTGGCCAGCACCCCCACCGGATATCCGTGGAGCGCCGCCCAGCCGGTGGTGAGGCTGGTCCCGTAGAGCGGTTTGAACTCGTCGAAGTCGGAGGCGTCGACGATCCGGGCGATGACCTCGCGCGGGTCGAAGGGGGTCTTGAGGTCGTCGGGGACGATGCCGAGGAGTTCCTCCGGGTCGTACTTCGGCGGCTCGCCGGCCGGGGGGTCGGCGTACGCCTTGCGGTGGTTGAGGCGGGCGACGACCCGGCGGGCCTGGCGCAGCGCGTCCGGCTCGTCCACGGCGAAGTGGTCGGCGAGGCCCGACACGCGCGCGTGCATCTCGGCGCCGCCGAGGGACTCGTCGTCGCTCTCCTCGCCGGTGGCCATCTTCACCAGCGGCGGCCCGCCGAGGAACACCTTCGCCCGCTCCTTGACCATGATCACGTGGTCGGACATGCCGGGGATGTACGCGCCGCCGGCGGTGGAGTTGCCGAAGACGACGGCCACGGTGGGGATGGCTGCGGCGGAGAGCCGGGTGAGGTCGCGGAAGATCGCGCCGCCCGGGATGAAGATCTCCTTCTGGGAGGGGAGGTCGGCGCCGCCGGACTCCACCAGGCTGATGCTGGGCAGCCGGTTGGCGAGCGCGATCTCGTCGGCCCGCAGAGCCTTCTTCAGCGACCAGGGGTTGGAGGCGCCGCCGCGCACGGTCGGGTCGTTGGCGGTGATCAGGCACTCGACGCCCTCGACGGTGCCGATGCCGGTGACGAGCGAGGCGCCCACGGTGTACGCGGGGTTCTCGCTGCCCCAGGCGGCCAGCGGGGACAGCTCCAGGAAGGGCGTGTCGGGATCGAGGAGGAGTTCGACGCGTTCGCGGGCGAGGAGCTTGCCGCGCCCCCGGTGCCGCGCGACGTACTTCTCGCCGCCGCCCGCGAGGGCCTTGGCGTGCTCGGCGTCCAGCGCGGCGAGCTTGGCCAGCATGGCCTCGCGATGGGCGCGGTGACCGGGGTCGGCCGGGTCCACGGCGGAGGACAGGACGGTCACGGGCGGACCTCCGGTACATCGAGGGCGTCGAGTGCTTCGAGGGCGTCGAGGGCGTCGAGGGGGAGCGGGGTCACAGCGAGCGCTCCGGGATGTCGGCGTGGCGGGCGGGAGTCACAGGAGGCGCTCCGGGATGTCGACGTGGCGGGCGCGCAGCCATTCGCCCAGGGCCTTCGCCTGCGGGTCGAAACGGGCCTGTGCGGCGACGCCCTCGCCGAGGATTCCCTCGACGACGAAGTTCAGGGCGCGCAGGTTCGGCAGCACGTGCCGGGTGACGGGCAGGTCGCGGGTCTCGGGGAGCAGTTCCCGGAACCGTCCGGCGGTCAGTTCGTGCGCCAGCCACCGCCAGGCGTCCGCGTCCCGCGCCCACACGCCGACGTTGGCGTCCCCGCCCTTGTCGCCGCTGCGGGCCCCCGCGATCAGGCCGAGCGGGGCCCGGCGCACCGGTCCGGGCGGCAGCGGCGCGGGCAGCGGCGGCGGTGGTACGTCCGTCAGCGCGGCGGTGTCCCGGGGCGCGGGCACCGGCACGCGGCGGCCGTCCGGGACCACGGCGACGTGGGCGACGGTGTCCTGGGGGACGTACGCGGCCTCGAAGACCCCGTAGGGGGCGCCCTTGCCGGGTGGGGCCGTGATGTGGAAGCCGGGGTAGCCGGCGAGGGCCAGTTCGACGGCCGCCCCGCTGAACGCCCGCCCCACCGCCTGCTGGTCGGCGTCCCGGACGACGAGCCGCAGCAGGGCGCTGGCCGTCTCCTGGGTCGGGGCGTCGGGCCGGTCGGTGCGGACGAGTTCCCAGCGGACGTCGGAGATCTTGGCCAGCGCGGGGTGCATCTGCGCCCGCACCAGCTCCGCCTTGGCCTCGATGTCGAGGCCGGTCAGCACGTAGACGACCTCGTTGCGGAAGCCGCCGAGGCGGTTGCGGCCGACCTTGAGGGCGGGCGGCGGGGCCTCGCCGCGCACGCCGTCGATCCGGACGCGGTCCGGTCCGTCCCGCGTGAGGGTCACCGTGTCGAGGCGCGCGGTGACGTCCGGCCCGGCGTACCGGGCGCCGCGCGTCTCGTACAGCAGCTGGGCGGTGACCGTGCCGAGGTCGACGAGACCGCCGGTGCCGTCGTGCTTGGTGATCACGCTGGAGCCGTCGGCGTGGAGCTCGGCGAGCGGGAAGCCGGGGTGCCGTACGTCATGTCCGGCGAAGAACGCGTAGTTGCCGCCGGTGGCCTGCGCACCGCACTCCAGCACGTGCCCGGCGACGACGGCGCCGGCGAGCCGGTCGTACTCGGTCGGCCCCCAGCCGAAGTGCGCGGCGGCGGGCCCGGTGACCAGGGCCGCGTCGGTGACCCGCCCGGTGACCACGACGTCCGCCCCGGCCCGCAGGCACTCCGCGATGCCGAAGCCGCCGAGGTAGGCGTGGGCGGCCAGCGCCCCGGGGTGGCTCGCGGTGAGGTCGTCGCCCTCGACGTGCGCGACCCGTACGGGGATGCCGAGCCGCCCGGCCAGCGCGCGGACCGCGTCGGCGAGCCCGGCCGGGTTCAGCCCGCCCGCGTTGGTGACGATGCGCACACCCCGGTCGTGGGCGAGTCCGAGGCACTCCTCCAGCTGCCGCAGGAAGGTACGGGCGTACCCGGCGCCGGGGTCCTTCAGCCGGTCCCGGCCGAGGATGAGCATGGTCAGCTCGGCGAGGTAGTCGCCGGTGAGGACGTCGAGCGGGCCGTCGGTGAGCATCTCGCGCATCGCGTCGAAACGGTCGCCGTAGAAGCCGGAGGCGTTGCCGATCCGCAGGACGGTCACCGGCGCTCCCCCTTCGGCGCGCGGCCCGGTCCGGGCGGTCCGGCGAACGCCTGGGCGATGTCCAGCCAGCGGTCGGCGTCCGCGCCCACGGCGCACAGGGCCGTGTCGGCGCGGTGGACGCGCTGGGTGGCCAGCAGACAGAAGTCGACCGCCGCCCCGGTGACGCGCTGGTCGGCGTCCTCGGGACCGTACTTCCACACGTCGAGGCCGTCGGGGGTGGTCAGTTCGACGCGGAAGGGGGCCGTGGGCGGGGTGAGGCCGTGTGCCACGAAGGCGTAGTCCCGGGCGCGCACCCCGATGCGGGCCACGTGCCGCAGCCGGGCCGTGTGCGGGCGGACCACACCGAGGGCGTCGGCGATGTCCAGGCCGTGCGCCCAGGTCTCCATGAGCCGCGCGGTGGCCATCGAGGCGGCGGACATCGGCGGCCCGTACCAGGGGAAGCGGGCGCCGGGCGGTGCCTCGCGCAGTGCCTTGTCGAGGGCGGTACGCGTCTGCCGCCAGGACGCGAGCAGCTCGGCGGGCGGCAGCGCGGCGCCCTCCCGCGCGCCCTCGTCGACGAACGTGCCGGGCGCCGCGACGGCCCTGTCCACCAGGGCGCGGAAGCCGTCCGCGTCCGTGACGGCGACCAGCGCGCCCCGGTCGGTCCAGGCCAGGTGGGCGAGTTGGTGGGCGATGCTCCAGCCCGGGGCGGGGGTGGCGAGGGCCCACTGTCCGGGGGACAGCCCGGCGACGAGGGCGTCCAGCGCCTCGCTCTCCTCGCGCAGGTCGTCGATGACGGGCGTCGGGTCGGACACGGAGGGCTCCCCTCGGACACGGCGGTGTGCGGGGTGGTGCGGGGAGGAGCATGGCAGCGGCACGGAAAACAAGCAAGCGTGCTTGCATGAATTGACGGCCGGTCTGTGGAAGTGAGGCGGTCGGTTCTCGTCCGCGGGCGCGTCGGGGCTGGGCGCGCAGTTCCCCGCGCCCCTTTCGGGGCGCGCGGTTCCCGTGCCCTTTCGGGCGCGCAGGTACGGGTCTACTGGCCCGTCGCCGCGTCCGGGCCCGGGAGAGGGGCCTTGCGGCGGCCCACCTGGGTGCGCACCGCGCCCATGCTCGCCGCGACGACCAGGGCGATCGCCGCCGCCTGCGGGGTGGTCAGGGCCTGGTCGAGGACGAGGAAGCCGGCCAGGGCGGCGATCGCCGGCTCCAGGCTCATCAGGACGGCGAAGGTGGACGCGGGCAGGCGGCGCAGCGCGAGCAGTTCGAGGGTGTAGGGCATGACGGAGGAGAGCACCGCCACGGCCGCGCCGAGACCCAGCGTCACCGGGTCGAGGAGCTTGGTGCCGGACTCCGCGACACCCAGCGGGAGGAAGAGCACCGCGCCGACCGCCATCGCCAGCGCCAGCCCGTCGGCCTGCGGGAACCGTCGGCCCGTCCGCGCGCTGAAGACGATGTACGCCGCCCACATGACGCCCGCCGCCAGCGCGAACGCCGTACCGGCCGGGTCGAGGCCGCCGAAGTCGCCGCCGCCGAGGAGGAAGACACCGGCGAGCGCGAGCCCGGCCCAGACCAGGTTGACCAGCCTGCGCGAGGTCAGGACGGACAGGGCCAGCGGGCCGAGCACCTCCAGGGTGACCGCGAGGCCGATCGGCATGCGGGCGACGGCCTGGTAGAAGAGGCCGTTCATGGCGGCCATGGTGACGCCGAAGACGATCACCGTGCCCCAGTCGGTGCGGGAGTGGCCGCGCAGCCGGGGCCGGCAGACCACGAGCAGCACCAGGGCGGCCACGGCCAGCCGCAGGGTGACGATGCCGAGCGCGCCGGCCCGTGGCATCAGGGTCACCGCGAGCGCGCCGCCGAACTGCACCGACAGCCCGCCCGCGAGGACGAGGCCGACCGGGCCGAGCGAACCGCCCCGGCCACCGCCGGGTGCGGACGCCGCCGTCCCGCCGGTCGCGGGGGCGGCCGGGGCCGAAGTACCGGGCTGGGCGCTGGGGGTGGTCACGGGAACTCCGGGGAGGCGGGCCGAGGGAGGCGTACATCACAGTAAACTAGCCAGTCCATGGTACTGGACTACGCCAGTCGCGTTCCCCCGTCACGCAACTGTCCGGGTCGGGGTAGGCCGGTGTCAACGAACTACGATCCGCGTACCCACTCACTCCCCACTCCCTCCCGGAGGCCCCGTGCGACGACTGCTCGCCCGACTCTGGCGCGCGCTGCGCCCTGTGCAGAGCCGCCTGATGTGGTGCGTGAACCCGAAATTCGTGGTCGGCGTGACCGGTGTCGTACGCGACGACGAGGGCCGGGTGCTGCTCCTCCGGCACCGGATGTGGCCGCCCGGCCGGCAGTGGGGCCTGCCGAGCGGCTTCGCGCACGCACGGGAGGACTTCCGGCAGACAGTGGTGCGCGAGGTCAAGGAGGAGACCGGCCTCGACGTGGAGGCGGGCCGGCTGACCATGCTGAACAGCGGGTTCCGCACCCGGCTGGAAGTCGCCTACGAGGCCCGGCTGCTCGGCGGCGAGCTGCGGATCGACCCGCTGGAGATCCTGGAGGCCCGCTGGTGCCGGCCGGACGAGCTGCCCGAGGACATCCAGCCGGTCTGCCGTCCCCTCGTACGGGGTGAGACCGTGCCCTGAGGCCGGCGGGCCCGTCCTAGGCGACCCCGCCGCCGCCCAGGTAGAGGTCGGTCCCGCCGTCGGGCCCGAAGCTGTCGCCGTGGAGCCGGGTGACGCCGTCGGCGGACGGGCCGTCGGCCGTGCCGGGCAGCAGCCACGCGGTGCCGGCGATGTCGTCGTCCCCCGGCGCGGCCACCACGAGTTCGGCCCGGCCGTCGCCGTCCAGGTCGACGAGGCGCGATTCGAGGCTGAAGCCGTCCTCCGCCTTCGCGTCTCCGCCGAGGTCGCCCGCGTCCAGGGTGCGCGCGCCCTCGCCGGTCAGGCCGTCCGGCGCCCCGCGCAGGAGCAGCACCTGCTCCGGGCCCGTCTCGTCGTCCGCGTTCAGCTTGCCGTGGACCGAGCCGGCCACCACGTCCGCACAGCCGTCGCCGTCGAAGTCCCCGGTGGCCAGGGAGGTGAGGGAGGCGTTCTCGTCCTGCGGTTCCGCGCCGGGGACGCCGGGGGTGTCACGGTCGACGGTCGCCGTCCGCCTGCCCTTTCCCGGTCCGGCCTCGGAGCCGTGGACGACCGTCACCGCGCTGCGGCTGACGTCGCCGCCCCGGGGGCTGAGGACGAGGTCGGCGATGCCGTCGCCGTCCACGTCACCGACGGCTCCCGTCGCCGCGTCGGGCAGCTCGACGCCGTCGGGCTCGGTGAAGCCGTCCCGGCCGCCCTTGAGGTAGCTGACCGGCCAGCGCTGTTCGGCCCACGGGTCGTCGGGGCGCTTGTGGTGGTTGGTGAAGACCAGCAGGTCGTCCGCGCCGTCGCCGTCGAGGTCCCCGGCGACGAGGTCACGGTACCCGGCGGCCGCGATGTCCTCGCCGGGGCGGCTCGGGGCGGGCACGGGGGCCGTGGACGCGGGTGCGCCGTCGCGGCCGAAGGGGCCCTTGAGCAGGCCCTTGTCGGAGCCGGGGCCGAAGACCAGGTCGGCGTGTCCGTCCCCGTCGAAGTCCCCGGCGACGAGCCGCTCCTCCAGGATGGGTTCGCTCATCCAGGGGACGTGGGTGCCGTCGGTGTCCGGTACCCGGACGGCACTCTTCAGGCCCTCCGGGGAGCCCCACATGACGACGATGCTCGGCTTCCAGTCGAAGACGAGGGTGGCGAGGTCGGTGTACCCGTCCCCGTCGAGGTCGCGGGCGACCACGCTCGTGCCGAAGAACGCCTCGTCGCGGCCCTTGCCGGGAATCCCTGCGTCGTTCTGCGTCAGGTACTGGCAGCGGGCGACGCCGGTCCCGTCACCCGATCCGTACGCCACGGCGATGCTGCCGCCGCCGCTCCCGTTCTCGACGGAGCCCAGCGATCCGAAGGCCAGATCGGGATGCCCGTCACCGTCGAAGTCGGCGGCGGGGGCGGTACCGGCCGGGGTGTCACCGGTACCGGCCGAAGACGTTCCGGCCGTGGTGGCCGTGGTGGCCGTGCCGGCCGTGGTGGCCGTGGTGGCGGCACCGGTCGCCGTGGCCGCACCGGCCGCCGTGGCCGCACCGGCCGCCGTCGCGGCGCC
>NZ_JAVRHI010000419.1:0-22849 GCF_034105845.1 Streptomyces sp. CRN 30
GCCCGTCGAGCAGCGCCTCGGCCGTGGCGAGCCCCCAGCCGGTGAAGCGCGGCGCGCGCGGTCCGAGCGCCTTGACGACGCCGAGCGCCCGTTCGGCGGCGGTGCGGTGGCGCGCGGAACCGGTGTGGGCGGCGTAGCCGAGCAGGGCGCCCGCGGCGGCGGACCAGCCGGACGGGGTGGCGTTGTCGGTCGGGTCCTGGGGGCGGCGGATGAGCCGCTCGGCGTCGGCGGCCGTGTCGTACAGGGAGCCTGACTCCGGGTCGGCGAACCGGTCGAGCACCTGGCCGAGGAGGAGCCCGGCGAACTCCAGCCAGACACCCTCGCCGGTCACGGAGGCGAGCGCGAGGAAGCCCTCGGCGACGTCGGCGTAGTCCTCCAGGACGCCCGCGTTGGCGCCGGCGTGGCCGTCCCTGCTGGTGCGGGTGAGCCGCCCGTGCTCGTCCAGGTGCAGCCGGACGAGGAGGTCGGCGGCGGTGAGGGCGGCCTCCACGAGGTCGTCCCGCTCGAAGTAGGCGCCGGTCTCGGCGAGGGCGGCGACCGCGAGCCCGTTCCAGGCGGCGACCACCTTGTCGTCGCGGCCGGGGGCGGGCCGCCGGGAGCGCGCGTCGAGGAGCCGGCGCCGGATCGACTCGATCCGCCCGGCGTCGTGGACGCCTTCCTGCTGCGGGAGTTGCAGGACCGACTGCCCGTGCTCGAAGGTGCCCTCCTCGGTCACCCCGAAGTACTGGGCGGCGAGTCGGGCGTCGTCCTCCCCTAGCACCTCGGCGAGCTGCCCGGGCGTCCACACGTAGTAGGCCCCCTCGACGTGCTTCCCGCTCCCGTCGTCGCTGTCGGCGTCCAGCGCGGACGCGAACCCGCCCTCCGCGGTCCGCAGCTCGCGCACCAGGAAGTCGGCGGTCTCCAGGGCGACGCGGCGGGCGAGTTCCGAGCCGGTGGAGCGCCACAGGTGGGCGTACACACGGCACAAAAGCGCATTATCGTAGAGCATTTTCTCAAAATGGGGCACGACCCACTCCCGGTCCACCGAGTACCGCGCGAACCCGCCGCCGAGCTGGTCGTAGATGCCGCCGCGGGCCATGCGCTCGCAGGTGTCCCGCGCCATCTGCAGGGCGCCCTCGGCGCCGGTGCGGGCGTGGTGCCGCAGCAGGAACTCGACGACCATGGACGGCGGGAACTTGGGCGCCCCGCCGAAGCCGCCGTGCGCGGCGTCGTACTCCCGGGTGAGGCCGAGCAGTGCCTGCGCGAGCTCCTGCTCACCGGGGACGTCCACGCCCCCGTACTTCAGCTCGCGCCCGGCCAGGTCCTGGACGATCTTCCCGGCGACCTCGGCGACCTCCTCGCGCCGGTCGGTCCAGGCGGCCCGTACGCCTTGCAGGACCTGCCGGAAGGACGCCATGCCGTGCCGGGGCTCGGGCGGGAAGTAGGTGCCGAAGTAGAAGGGCTCGGCGTCGGCGGTGAGGAACACGGTCATCGGCCAGCCGCCGTGCCCGGTGGCCGCCTGCACCGCCTCCATGTACACGGCGTCGACGTCGGGCCGCTCCTCCCGGTCGACCTTCACGCTGACGAAGTGCGCGTTCAGGTACGCGGCGGTCTCCGCGTCCTCGAACGACTCGTGCGCCATGACGTGGCACCAGTGACAGGAGCTGTACCCGACGCTGAGCAGCACGGGCACGTCCCGCCTGCGCGCCTCCTCGAAGGCCTCAGGCGACCAGGGCCACCAGTCCACGGGGTTCTCGGCGTGCTGGAGGAGGTAGGGCGAGGTCTCATGGGCCAGTCGGTTCGGCATGGTGTCCATCCTGCCGCAGTACCCGGATCCGGCCAGGTAGCACGGGGTGGTCCGCCCGGGGCATTCACCGCCGTGCACCGCTAGCCGGTCCGGGGCGGATCCACCGCCTTCACGCGACCCTCCCGAAACCGGCACCTGTGTACGGCACTTGGGGGCGCACGGCTCTCTCGCGTCAGCGCCCCGTCCGCAGGACACTGGTACGGCGAAGGGCCGTTGTCGTCGGAGGGGGACATGACATGCGGGACAGCCACCGGGCGGAGGCCGAGCGGCTGTTGACCAGAGCCGTGGAGGAGGAGGTGCGCCGCTCGGGCGGGCGCACCGACGGTGCCGTCCTGCTGGCACGCGCCCGGGCCGGCCTCGACGCCATGGCCCGGGCGGCCGGGGAGGAGTACGAGGCGTACACCCGTGCCCTGGACGAGTCCGAGGAGGGCCGGCTCTCCTTCGGGCAGCGCTACGCCAAGGAGGGCGCGGGCACTCCCCTGCTGGTCGCGGCCGTCGCCGCGGTCGCCGCGGCCGTGGCCGACCTGGCCCTGGGCACCGGCACGGGCACCGCGCTGGCCGCCGGGGCCACCGTGGGTGTCGTCGCCGCCGCGGCCACCGTGGTGAAGGTGACCGCCGCCCACCTGCCGGCCGCGCACCACCGGGCGGGCGCGCTCGGCCAGCCCGGCGGGCCCGAGCAGCTGCGGCTGCAGTGGCTGACCGCGCTGGAGGTGCGCGGCATCCGCCCGTTCCTGGACCAGCAGCGCGTGCTGACCGCGAGCACCGGCGTGGGCGCGGGCGCGAAGAAGCGGGCGCCGCAGCTGCGGGGCACGGACAAGAGCGCGGCGGCCCGTCGGCGCAGTGTGCTGGAGCAGTCCTTCCAGCAGCTCCCCGAGGCGCACGACCCGTTCGCGGGCCGGCGGGCGGAGCTGGCCCGGATCCGGCAGTGGGTGCACGCCGCCCGCGCCAGCACCGAGACCCGCCCGACCGTCGTCGTGCTGCACGGCGCGTCCGGCTCCGGCCGTACGACGCTGGCGGTGCGCGCGGCGCACGACCTGAAGGACCAGTTCCGCGCGGCGTGCGTGGTGGACCTGCGCGGCGACAGCCCGGAGGAGCCGCCACTGTCCACCCGGGACGCCCTGCTGCACCTGCTGAACCGGCTCGGCGCGCCCCGTGAGCAGCTGCTGTTCCGGGACCGCACCTCCCCGGACCAGCAGGTCAAGCGGCTCGCCGAGCTGTACCACCAGCATCTGACCGGTCTGCCGGTGACGATCGTCCTGGACGACGCCTCGAACGCGGAACAGGTCCGCACCCTGGTGCCCGAGCGCTCCGACAGCCTCGTCCTCGTCACCGCCCGGAGTGCCCTCCCGCTGCCCGCCGACGTCTCCGCCTGGGTGCACCATCTGCCCGTCACGGCCCTGGACGAGGCGGGCGCCGAGGAACTGCTGACAGCGACCGCGCAGGAGAAGCCGGACCCCTACGACGCGGAGTCCGCCGGGCGCATCCGGGAACTGTGCGGCGGTCTCCCGCTCGCACTGCGCGTCGCGGGTTCCGCGCTGGGCCCGCGCACACCCCGCCGGCTCGCCGCGGACCTGGGCGCTTACGGTCCGGTCGAGCCCGTCGAGCGCACGCTGTGGCTGCGCTACACCGACCAGTCGGAGCCCGCGCGGCGGCTGCTGCGGCGCCTCGCGCTGGCGGGCCGGGCGTCCCTGGGCGCCGCCGCGGCGGCCTCCCTGCTCGCCACGGACGAACCCGAGGCGAAGCGGCAGCTGACCGCGCTGGCCCGGGCCGGGCTGATCGACCACGTCCGCGGCGACCGGTACCGGCTGCACGACCTGGTGCGCGTCTTCGCCCAGGCCCGGCTGCTGGACGAGGAGGAGCCGGCCGAGCGCACGGCGGCCCAGGAACGCCTGATCGTCAACTACGCGGAGCTCGCCGACTCGGTGCTGCGCCTGGTCGACGGCAAGATGTCCACCCGCTCGGACCGGTTCGGCCCGCACGGCTTCACCTCGCTGGACGAGGCGCTGCGCTGGCTGGACGACGAGTCGAGCTTCATCACGGCCACCCTGCGGCACACCGAGGGCGTCGACCAGGGGGCCGTGCTCAACCTGCTGGGCGCCCTGTGCGACTACTGCCTGCTGCGCGGCGACCTCTACCGCCTCGGTGAGATCAGCGAGCTGGCCCGGGCCGTCGACCAGGGGCTGCTGCTGCGCTCGGTGCAGTGGCGCACCGGTATCGCGGCCCGCCAGCTGGGCGAGCTGGACAAGGCGCGCACGACGCTGACCTCGGTGGTCGACCTGTACATGGAGGCGCACCACGACGCGGGCGCCGCCCGGGCCCTCACCTCGCTCGGCATCACCCTGCACCACCAGGGCAACCTGACCGAGGCGGCGGCCCGGCTGCGGGAGTCCCTGGATCTGCAGCAGCGGGACGAGCTCTCCGTGGACCGGGCCTGGACGATGCACGCGCTGGCGGCGGTGGAGCGTGACCGGGCCCGGCTGGCGGAGGCGTACGACCTGCTCACCCGGTCCCTGGCGCTGCACCGCGAGGGCGAGTCGGTGCACGGCGAGGCCTGGGCGCACTACCAGCTCGGCCAGCTGTGCCTGCGGATGGGGGACGTGCCGGAGGCGGAGACGCAGCTGCGGCAGGCGTTGGACCTGTACGGCCGGACCCGGGACGCCCGCGGCGAGGCCTGGGCCCTGACCCAGCTGGCGCGGGCCCGGCTGGTCGCCGGGGACGCGTCCGCCGCGGTGGACGCCCTGCGCCGGGCCGCCGCCCGCCACCAGGAGAACGAGGACGCGCGCGGGGACGCGTGGACGGCGTACTACCTGGGCCAGGCGCTGGAGGAGACGGGCGACCTGGACCGGGCGGTCCGCGAGCTGGAGCGGTCCCGCACCATGTTCTCGCGGATGCGGGACGTGTACGGGCTGGCCTGTGCCCGGCACCACTCGGCGCGGGTCACCCGCGACCAGCGCGCGGTGCAGACGGGCTCCCTGCGCAACTCGGGGTTCGCCCGGCAGCTCCTGGTCGACGCCCGGGCGGACTTCCAGCGCATCGGCGTCGCCCACGGCGAGGCCTGGACCTGCCTGGAGCTGGCGGTGGTGGACGCGGGCAACGCCCGCACGGCGCAGGCCCTCGCCCTGTGCGACGAGGCGGTGGCCCTGTTCCTGTCCTACGGCGACCGCCGCGGTGAGGACTGGGCCCGTTTCCTGCGCTGCACGCTGCTGCCGTACGCGGCCCCGGGCGGCGTCGAGATCGGCACGGCGGTCGCCCAGGAGGAGCTGGCCCAGCTGGCGCGCGCCGGTCACTCCCTGCGCGACGGCAAGCTGGACGAGTACGTGGAGGCGTACCAGCTGCTCCTGGAGCGGGGGGTCGACCTGGAGGCCGGCTGGCGTGCCTGGTCCCTCGGCATGGTGCCGGACCGCCACGCGCGGGAGGTGATGGGGGTACCGGTGCCGGCGGCGTCCTGACCCGGGTACGGCACGGTCCCGCGGCGCCCGGAGGTGCCGCGGGACCGTGCCGTCAGCCTGTCGGCCCGCCGGCCCGTCGACGGCCGGCGCGACGCTCAGCCCTTCGCGGGCGAGGCCTTCCCGCCGTTCCCCGGGGCGGACGGGGTGGACGAGGAGGCGGACGGGGCGGACGCCTCGTCATCGGTCTCCTTGAAGTCCACCCGGCCCATGTGCCGGTTGAGGGACTTCATCAGCCCCCACACGGCCAGGGCCATCACCGCGAACACGATGAAGCCGAGGACGCCGGGGGTCACCTTGTCCTCGTCGACCTCCGCCGCGAGGGGGAGGAGGTGCGTCATTGCCAGGCTTGCGCTTGCGCTCATATCAGGCATTGTCGCGGATGCCCGCGAAGAGGTCGTCCTCGGGGAGGGAGGTGTCGACGAGCGACTTCGCCAGTTCGTACTCCTCCGTCGGCCAGACCTCCTTCTGCAGCTCCAGCGGCACCCGGAACCAGCCGCCGTCGGGGTCGATCTGCGTGGCGTGCGCGATCAACGCCTTGTCCCGGATCTCGTAGAACTCGGCGCAGGGCACGTGCGTGGTCAGGGTGCGGTCCTTGTGGCCCGACTCGTCCCAGCGCTTGAGCCAGTCCCCGTACGGCGACTCCAGCCCGCGGTCCTCCAGGGCCTGGTGCAGCGCCTCGGTGCGCGGACGGTTGAAGCCCTGGTTGTAGTACAGCTTCTTCGGCTGGTACCCCGGGCCGTACTCCGCCTCCGGGTACTTGTCGGTGTCCGCAGCGCCCTCGAAGGCGATCATGCTGATTCTGTGGGTCATGATGTGGTCGGGGTGCGGGTAGCCGCCGTTCTCGTCGTAGGTGGTGATCACCTGCGGGCGGAACGAGCGGATCTGCTTCACCAGCTCCCCCGCCGCCCGGTCCTCGTCCTCCAGGGCGAAGCAGCCCTCGGGGAGCGGCGGCAGCGGGTCGCCCTCGGGCAGCCCGGAGTCGACGAAACCGAGCCACTCCTGCTTGATCCCGAGGATCTCGCGGGCCTCGTCCATCTCCTTCTTGCGTACTTCGTGGATGTGCTCCTCGATGTACTTGTCACCCTGCAGCTTCGGATTGAGGATGGATCCGCGTTCCCCGCCCGTGCAGGTCACGACCAGCACGTCCACCCCCTCGGACACGTACTTCGCCATGGTGGCCGCGCCCTTGCTCGACTCGTCGTCGGGGTGCGCGTGCACGGCCATCAGTCGCAGCTGGTCTGTCAAGACTCCATCCTCAGGTAAGTAGGCGCCCGGCCGGAACTCGGTCACTCGGCCCGGTGTGCACCGGGGTGTCGGGCGGCTTCTATAGTGACCGAATCGGCGGGTGGAAAATTTCCGGGAGGGCTCCCGGAGTGTTTTTCGGGACATCCGCCGGAACCCATCCGGGAGGACGATCATGAGTACGGCCAGCACGCGGCTGCCCGAGGGCCGGTACGGCCGCTCCGCCGGCGAGCGCTCGGACCGCACCCTGAAGATCGTGGGCGCCGTGCTGAGCGCCGGTCTGCTCGTCCTGGTCGCCTGGCTGGGCATCCACCACGTGGGCGGCAGCAGGATCAGCGCCGAGGTGATCACCTTCGACATCGGGGACACCGCGATCGAGGCGCGGCTGGAGGTCCACAAGGACGCCGGCGTGAGCGGCTACTGCACCCTGCGCTCCCAGGGCGCGGACGGCGGCGAGGTCGGCCGCGCCGACTTCCGCTTCGAGGGGGACGCCACCCGCTTCGACCGGACCGTCACGCTCCGCACCACGGCCCCCGGCACCACGGCCGAGCTGATGGGCTGCCACGCCGACTGACCGGAATCACCCCGCGTCATCCCCCGCGACTCACCGTTTCTCCCTGCTGACCTGTGTCGACGTAGATCTCGTCGCTTATGTCCTCCCCCTTCGGCCACTGAATTGTTAGGCTCGTGGTTTCGCCCACTCGTGAAGGAACATCCTTCTGGGTAGGGCGATGCTTTGTATTCCAAGTACCTACGAGGAGCACCTGTGACCCAGACCAGCGAGAACGTCACCTGGCTGACTCAGGAGGCGTACAACAAGCTCAAGGACGAGCTTGAGTACCTTACTGGTCCTGCGCGCACGGAGATCGCCGCCAAGATCGCCGCCGCGCGCGAGGAGGGGGACCTGCGCGAGAACGGCGGGTACCACGCGGCCAAGGAGGAGCAGGGCAAGCAGGAACTCCGCGTGCGCCAGCTCACCCAGCTCCTGGAGACCGCGAAAGTCGGTGAGGCCCCGGCCGCCGACGGCGCCGTGGCGCCCGGCATGGTCGTGACCATCGCCTTCGACGGTGACGAGGACGACACGCTGACCTTCCTGCTCGCCTCCCGCGAGTACGCGAGCTCCGACATCGAGACGTACTCGCCGCAGTCCCCGCTCGGCAAGGGCGTGATCGGCAAGAAGGTCGGCGAGGACGCCCGGTACGAGCTGCCCAACGGCAAGACGGCCTCGGTGAAGGTCCTGGAGGCCAAGCCCTACCAGGGCTGAGCGGCCCCTCGCGCCGCCGACGACAGAACCCGACGATGCCCCGGGCGCCCGCCAGGCGCCGGGGCACCGTCATGTCCGCGGGGTGTCAGTCCATGACCGTGTAGCCGGCCTCGCGCAGCGCGCGTCCGAGTTCGGCGCAGTGTTCGGGGCCCTTCGTCTCCAGGCGCAGTTCCACCTCGGCCTCCGTGATCCCGAGCCGGGAGTCGGTCCGTACGTGGCTCACGTCGAGGACGTTGGCGTCGGCCGCCGACAGCACCCCGAGCAGGGTGGCGAGGGCGCCCGGCCGGTCCGTCAGGCGCAGCCGGACGGCCAGGTAGCGGCCCTGTGCCGCCATGCCGTGGCGCAGCACGCGCTCCATGAGCACCGGGTCGACGTTGCCGCCGGACAGCACCGCGACCACCGGGCCCTCGAACGCGTCCGGTGCGTCCAGCAGGGCCGCGACCGGGCTCGCCCCGGCCGGTTCGACCACCAGTTTGGCCCGCTCCAGGCAGAGCAGCAGCGCGGCGGAGAGCGCGCCCTCCGGGACCGTGCGCACCTCGTCCACCAGTTCGTCGACGATCCCGAACGGCACGTCGCCCGGCCGGCCGACCTTGATGCCGTCCGCCATCGTCGCCACGTGCCCGATGGACACCGGGCGCCCGGCCGCCAGCGACGGCGGGTAGGCGGCCGCGCCCTCCGCCTGCACCCCGACCACCCGTACGTCCGGGCGCAGCGTCTTCACGGCGACGGCGATGCCCGCGGCCAGTCCGCCGCCGCCGACGCCCACGACGATGGTGCGCACCTCGGGGCACTGCTCCAGGATCTCCAGGCCCACCGTGCCCTGACCGGCGATGACGTCGTGGTGGTCGAAGGGGTGGATGAACACCGCGCCCGTCTCGGCCGCGTACGCCTGGGCGGCGGCCAGCGTCTCGTCGACGACCGTGCCGTGCAGGCGCACCTCGGCGCCGTACTCGCGGGTCGCGCTGATCTTGGGCAGCGGGGCGCCCTTCGGCATGAAGACCGTGGCGTGCACGCCGAGCAGCGAGGAGGCCAGGGCGACGCCCTGCGCGTGGTTGCCCGCGCTCGCGGCGACGACCCCGGCGGCGCGCTCCTCGGGCAGCAGCCCCGCGATCCGCACGTACGCGCCGCGCAGTTTGAACGAGCCGGTCCGCTGGAGGTTCTCGCACTTGAGGTGCACCGGCGCGCCGACCAGCTGCGACAGGTGCCTGCTGCCCTCCATGGCGGTGACCCGCGCGATACCGGAGAGCATCTTCCGGGCGCCGCGGACGTCGTCGACCGTCACGCGGTGCAAGGAGTCAGCGTTGCTGTAGCTCATGACCACCAGTCTCGCAGTTCACAGCGTGCCGCCGGGGCCGTACCACGGGCCGCGACCGGTTTGCGCAGCGCCGGTACGGCTCGGCTGTCCGCCGCGTACTCTGTCCCCCAACCCAAGCCCCACGCATGAAGTGAGCCCCCGGCCATGCCCACACCTGAAATGTCGATGGACATGACGACCGTCGGTGACACCGGTCTCCTGGACGCGCTGCAGCACGAGGTCGCGGTGTTCGCGCGCCGTGCCGAACAGACCCGGCTCGGCGGCGTCGGGCAGGTGCGCAACTCCATGGACCGCGCCGCGTACCTGCTGCTCAACCGCCTGGACAAAGAGGGTCCGATGGGCGTCAAGGCGCTCGCCGCCAGCATGGGCATCGACTCCTCCACGGTGACCCGGCAGGTGGCCCCGCTCGTCGACACCGGACTCGTCAAGCGCACCTCCCACCCGGAGGACGGGCGCGCGGTGGTGCTCCAGCTCTCCCCGCGCGGGCTGTCCCGGCTGGACGAGGTGCGGTCCTCGCGGCGCACGCTGATGGCGGAGCTGACGCGGGACTGGGAGCCCGGGGAGCGGGAGGCGTTCTGCTCGCTGCTGACCCGCTTCAACGGCGCGCTGTCCGCCCGGATGACCGTCCCCGGGGCGTCGGCGGCGGAACCCGAGTCGGCCTCCTGAGGGCGTCTGGGGGGCTCCCGGGAATGTCCCCCACTCGTGTGGTGCGCGGCTCTTGACCGTACGGCGGGTCCTGGCCTGATATGAGACCGGGGGCCGTCAACCGCCGGGGCCCCGGACGGGAGGCGCGGTGCGCGCACGGCAGGCGTCCGAGGAGGCTCGCCGGGCCCGCGAGTTCGAGGCGTTCGTCGCGGGCGCGGCCGGGCGGCTCCTGCACGCCGCCACCCTGCTCACCGCGGAAGGGCCGGACGACAACCCGGGCGCGCGGCGCCTGCTGACGCTCGCCCTCGCCCACACGTACGCCTCCTGGGACCGGCTGCGCGGCGAGGACCCGTACGACCGCACGCGCCGGCAGGTGGCCCTGCGCTTCGCGCGCGGGGCGTGGCACCGCCGCGGCCACCGGTACGGCCGGCACCGTTCCGCTCCGCGCGGCGCACTCGCGGCGCTCGCCCCGCAGCAGCGGCTGATCGTCGTCCTGGGGCTGTTCGAGGGGGTCGCCGACGAGCAGACGGCCGCGCTGCTCGGGCTGCCCGTGGAGCGCGTACGGACGGTCCGCGCGCGGGCCACGGCCGACCTGCTCCATCCGCCGCGCGGCCCGGCGCCCGCGGCGGTACGGCCGGGGACGGCGCCGTCATGAGCGTGCGCGAGCGGGAGGCCGCCGTACGGCGCGTCCTGGAGCGGACGCCGCCGCCCGTACCGCCCGAGCTGTACGGGGACGTGCTGCGGCGCGGCGGGCGCATGCTGCGACGGCGGACCGCGGCCCGCCGCCTGGTGTGGCTGGTGCTGGTGGCGGCGGCCGTCGCGTTCCTCGTGTGGGCGTCGACGGCGCGCCCCTGGGTGGAGCCGCCGTCGGACACGACCCCGCCGCTGACCGGCTGGTGAGCACCGGCCGACGAAGGCCGGCCGGTGCGTGAGCGGTGACTAGCCGAGGGCCTGCCGGAGGTCCCCGATCAGGTCGTCGACGTTCTCGATGCCCACCGAGAGGCGCACGAGGTCGGCGGGCACCTCGAGCGCCGAGCCGGCCGCGGACGCGTGCGTCATCCGGCCCGGGTGCTCGATCAGGGACTCGACGCCGCCCAGGGACTCGCCGAGGGTGAACACCCTGGCCCGGTTGCAGACCTCGACGGCCGCCGCCTCGCCGCCCTCCACCCGGAAGGAGACCATGCCGCCGAACGCCTTCATCTGCTTGACCGCGGTGTCGTGTCCCGGGTGCTCGGGGAGGCCCGGGTAGAGGACGCTCGTCACGCGCGGGTGGCGGGTGAGCATGTCGGCGACCTTCGTGGCGTTCTCGCTGTGCCGGTCCATGCGCACGGCGAGGGTCTTGGTACCGCGCAGCACCAGCCAGGAGTCGAAGGGGCCGGCGACCGCGCCCATCGCGTTCTGGTGGAACGCGAGCTCCTCGCCCAGCTCCTCGTCGCTCACGACGAGGGCGCCGCCGACGACGTCCGAGTGGCCGCCCATGTACTTGGTGAGCGAGTGCACGACGACGTCCGCGCCGAGGGCGAGGGGCTGCTGCAGGTAGGGCGTGGCGAAGGTGTTGTCGACGACCAGCTTGGCGCCGGCCTCGCGGGCGACCGCGGCGACGGCGGCGATGTCGGTGATGCCGAGGAGCGGGTTGGAGGGCGTCTCCACCCAGACGACCTTGGTCTTCGGGGTGAGGGCGGCGCGCACGGCCGTGGGGTCGCCCGAGTCGGCGACCGACCACTCCACGCCCCACTGCGAGACGACCTTGGCGAAGAGGCGGAACGTGCCGCCGTACGCGTCGTTGGGGATGACCACGTGGTCGCCGGGGCGCAGCAGCGTACGCAACAGGCAGTCCTCGGCGGCCAGTCCGGACGCGAACGCGAGGCCGCGGCGGCCGCCCTCCAGGGCGGCGAGGTTCTCCTCCAGCGCGGTCCTGGTGGGGTTGGCGCTCCGGCTGTACTCGTAGCCGCCGCGCAGACCGCCGACGCCGTCCTGCTTGTAGGTCGAGACCTGGTAGATCGGCGGGACGACCGCGCCGGTGAGGGGATCCGCGGTGTTGCCCGCGTGGATCGCGAGGGTCTCGAAGTGCTGACTGATGTGCCTGTCGCTCATGGGCACCGAGCGTAGTGCGCCGGACGGTCCGCCGGAGGACGGGAACGGGCCGCGTCCGGCACGGGATGCGGGGTCCGGAGCGGCCGGGCGCCGAGTCGTGACCCGGACGGGTTGGCCAATTGTCACAGCCTTCTGGTTCGCTGGGGACATGGAGATTATCTGGGTCCTGATCGCGCTGGTGATGCTCAGCTTCGTCGTCCTGCCGCTCGTGCGGCGCCGGAGCGCCGGGATCCAGCAGGTGACGTCCGGCCACCCGGACGCCGCGGACCCGGCGAACTACGGCTTCCTGCGGCAGGAGGAGCTGGACATCCGCATGCCCGGCCCCGACCAGGACCTCCTCGACGTCCTGGACCTGGTGCAGCGCACGCAGGACCACCGCGCGGCCGCGCAGCTGCTCCAGGGCACCGAGGCGGCGGGCGAGCGCCGCTGGCAGCGGGTGCAGGCCTTCGCCGGTGCCGCTTCGCTGGAGCTGCAGCAGCGCCCCGGCGGGGTGAGCGACACACCCGGCGGCCAGTGGTTGCGCGTCTGGCGGTCCGAGGCGCCGAAGGACGCGGGCGGCGCCGCGGTGCACGCGGAGTTCCTGGTGCAGCAGGCGTGGCGGACGGCGACGCCGGGCACGGACGAGTTCCGGATCATCATGGAGGAGGCGCGGGCGGCCCTGGGCGACGCCGCGCTGCTGGCGCCGGGTGACCCCGTCCCGTACATCATCGAGCTGTCGGTGGCGCGTGGACTGGGCTACTCGCAGCAGGAGTTCGAGCAGCTCTGGCTGAAGATCCTGGACCGCGCCCCCGCGCACATGGGCGCGCACCTGGCCGCGCTGCACTACTGGTGCGAGAAGTGGCACGGCTCGCGGGAGCAGGCGTACGCGTTCGCGGAGGCGGCCGCCGCCCGCGCGCCGCAGGGGTCCCTCCTCGCGGCCATGCCCCTCTTCGCGGTGTTCGAGCACCTGCCCGAGGTCAACCTGGTCACCGGCTTCTACCAGAGCGAGGTCGTGACCAGGGCGGTGCACGGCGCGCTCTTCGCGGTGCACGCGGCCCGTCCCGACGACCCGATGCTGGCCCACGTCCGCCACCTGCTGGTGTTCTTCCTGGTCCGCGGCGAGCGCTGGGCGGAGGCGATGGGCCAGCTGGTTCACGTCGACGGTCATGTGGGCGCCCTGCCGTGGACGCTCAACCCCGACCCCGCCACGGACTACGCGATATACCGGGCGCTCGCGGTCGCCGGGTACGAGGCGAACGGCGGGAGCCCGGCGACGCTGCAGCGCTAGGAAGCCCGTGTCGCGTCCCCGGCCGGGCCGGGGACGCGACACGGGCTCTCGGGTCAGCCCTCGGCGCGGGCGGGCAGCCGCCATCCCGGGCGCGGGAAGTGGCAGGTGTAGCCGTCCGGGTAGCGCTGCAGGTAGTCCTGGTGCTCGGGCTCGGCCTGCCAGAAGGGGCCGACCGGCTCCACCTCGGTGACGACCTTGCCCGGCCACAGTCCGGAGGCGTCCACGTCCGCGATGGTGTCCTCGGCGATCCGCTTCTGCTCGTCGTCCACGTAGTAGATCGCCGAGCGGTAGCTGAGGCCGATGTCGTTGCCCTGGCGGTTCTTCGTGCTCGGGTCGTGGATCTGGAAGAAGAACTCCAGCAGCGTGCGGTAGTCGGTCGCCTCGGGGTCGTAGAGGATCTCGATGGCCTCGGCGTGCGTGCCGTGGTCGCGGTACGTCGCGTTCTCCACGTCTCCGCCGGTGTACCCGACCCGGGTCGCCGTGACGCCCGGGAGCTTGCGGATCAGCTCCTCCATCCCCCAGAAGCATCCGCCCGCGAGTACGGCCCTCTGCGTCTGCGCAGCCATCACGGCCCTCCAAAATTCGTCACCTGGATCGTTCGGGCCGCTCGGCGCGGACAGCGCCGGCCTTCGGCCCGTCCCCCTCAACGCGCGAGGACCCCGGACCATTCCGCGCCCGCCCGGCGCCCGGCGTTCAGGAGCCGCTGCCGTACGGCCGGGTCAGGATCTCCAGGTTGTGGCCGTTCGGGTCCTCGAAGTAGGCGCCGCGGCCGCCGTCGTTCGTGTTGATCTCTCCCTCGCGGCGGTGGTACGGGTCGGCCCAGTAGGTCAGTCCCGCCGCCTCGATGCGCCCGAATATCTCGTCGAAGTCCTCCTCCGAGACCAGGAAGGCGTAGTGCTGGGCGGTGACGGGCCCGGTGGTGTCCGCGTAGTCGAGGGTCACCCCGTTGGGGATCTGCACCGGGACGAAGGGCCCGAACTGCGGGCTCACCTCCAGCCCCAGGATGTCGGCGAGGAACCGCGCCGAGGCCTTCTTGTCATGGGAGTGGACGATCGCGTGGTTCAGCTCGATGGTCATGTCGGACCCGGACCTTCCTGCGCACGACAGCGGGACACGGCCCACGCTAGGCAGCGTTGCGCACCCGCACCATCGGCCCTTCGGCCGTGCCGCCTCCGCCTTCGGACCCAGGTCCCGGAACGGAGCCCTCCGCTCAGACGGGCGGGCCGGGACGCACGACGGCGGGGCCGGGACCGTCTGCATCGGTCCCGGCCCCGCCGTCGCGTCGTAAGGACTCAGATCGTCGCCGTGTCGATCACGAAGCGGTACCGCACGTCGCTCTTCAGCACCCGCTCGTAGGCGGTGTTGATCTCGGACGCGGCGATCAGCTCGATCTCGGCACCGATCCCGTGCTCCGCGCAGAAGTCCAGCATCTCCTGGGTCTCCCGGATGCCGCCGATCATGGACCCGGCGAGGGTCTTGCGGCCGGCGAGCAGCGCGAAGAGGTTGAGCGAGACGGGCTCCTCGGGAGCGCCCACGTTGACCAGCGCGCCGTCCGTCTTCAGCAGGGACAGGTAGGCCGCGAAGTCCAGCGGCGCCGACACCGTCGACAGGATGATGTCGAAGGAGCCGCGCAGCTTCTCGAAGGTCTCCGGGTCGCTGGTGGCGTAGTAGTGGTCGGCGCCCAGCTTCAGGCCGTCGTCCTTCTTGCGCAGCGACTGCGAGAGCACCGTCACCTCGGCGCCGAGCGCGTGGGCGATCTTGACGCCCATGTGGCCGAGGCCGCCCATGCCGAGGACGGCGACCTTCTTGCCGGGGCCGGCGTTCCAGTGCTTCAGCGGGGAGTACGTGGTGATGCCGGCGCACAGCAGCGGCGCGGCGACGTCGAGGGAGAGTCCCTCGGGGATGCGGACGACGAAGTCCTGGTCGACGACGACGTGCGTGGAGTAGCCGCCGTAGGTGACCTCACCGTCGCGGCCGACGGCGCCGTACGTGCCGATGTTGCCCTTGACGCAGTACTGCTCCTCGCCGGCCTTGCAGTACTCGCACTCGCGGCAGGAGTCGACCATGCAGCCGACGCCCGCCTGGTCGCCGACCTGGAACTTGGTGACACCGGAGCCGACCTCGGTGACGACACCGGCGATCTCGTGGCCCGGCACCATCGGGAAGATGGCCTCGCCCCAGCCCGCGGTGGCCATGTGGATGTCCGAGTGGCAGATGCCCGCGAACTTGATCTCGATCAGGACGTCGTGCTCGCCGACCGCACGGCGCTCGATGGTGGTGCGCTCCAGGGGTGCCTTGGCGGCGGGTGCGGCGTACGCAGCGACTGTGGTCATGCGGTGTGTCACTCCTAGCGGGAAGTCGCGCGCCGGCCGGACGTCCCGTCCGGCGCTCCTGCAACTCTGCCTCTGCCCCGGACATCCGCCCAGGTCACCGTTGCGCGTACGCCCAGTGGTCCTACTACTGGCGGGGTCAGGATGGTGTGCGTAGGACCGGGGATACTGGAGAGATGGACGAGCAGACTCCCACCCCGGTGCCCGCCGACGAGGTCGGCCGGGCGCTCGACCGGCGCGCGGAGCTCAGCGAGTTCCTGCGCAGCCGCCGGGCCCGGCTGAAGCCGGAGGACGTGGGGCTGCCGGAGTTCGGGCGGCACCGCAGGGTGCCGGGGCTGCGGCGCGAGGAGCTGGCACAGCTGGCCGGGGTCTCCGTCGCGTACTACACCCGGCTCGAACAGGGCAACGGGCGCAATGTCTCCGCCGAGGTGCTCGGCGCCATCGCCCGCGCGCTGCGCCTGACCGACGCCGAGCACGCGCACCTGATGCACCTGGCGAAGCCCCGGCCGCAGCGGCGGAGGCACGCGTGGCGGGCGCAGCAGGTGCGGCCGTCCCTGCGGCAGCTGATCGACACCTTCGAGGCCACGCCCGCGTACGTCACCGGGCGGCGCACCCAGGTCCTGGCCTGGAACCGGATGGCCGCCGCGCTGTTCGGCGACTGGGGCGAGCTGCCCGCGCAGGAGCGGAACTGGGCGCGGCTGGTGTTCCTGCGGCCCGACTACCGCCGGCTGTTCGCCGACTGGGAGTCCAAGGCCACCGACATCGTCGGCATGCTGCGGATGGACGCGGGCCGGCACCCGGACGACCCGCAGCTGTCGGCGCTGGTGGGCGAGCTGTCGGTGAAGAGCTCGGAGTTCCGGCAGCTGTGGGCCCGGCACGACGTCAAGGAGAAGTGCCACGGGGTGAAGGCGCTGCGCCACCCGCTGGTGGGCGAGCTGACGCTGGCCTTCGAGTCGTTCCAGCTGCCGGGCGACCCGGAGCAGATGCTGATCACGTACCACGCGGAGCCCGGCACGCCCTCCGCGGAGGCGCTGCGCCTGCTGGCGAGCTGGGGCACGGACGCGAACCGCCTGAGGCCGGAGGCCGAGGAGGTCTGAGGGCTCAGCCCTCGGAACCTGCGCGCGCCCCGGCGCCCGCTCCCCGTACCACCGTCGGCTTGTAGTGCCGCATCTCCTGGATGTTCCCGGCGTACGGCTGGATCAGGGCGAGGTAGTCGCCGGACTCCTCCGACGCGCGGAACCCCTCCAGATGGTCCTCGGTGGACGTCCAGGTGATGCGCAGGACGAAGTGCTCGAAGTCCTCCTCGCAGCGGGCCAGCTCGTAGTCGACGCAGGCAGGCGCCGCCGCCAGCAGGGTCGCGGCCTTGGTCCAGGCGGCCAGGAACTCGGCCGACCGCTCCTCGGGGATCCGGTAGCGGATGTACTCCACGGTGCGTACGGTCATGGGTCCATCGAACACGAACGGCCCGCCGGAGGGGAGATCGCCCCCTCCGGCGGGCCGGTCAACGGCACGTGTGCCCGTGGCTCACTTGCCGTGGTACGCGTTGTAGATCGTGACCGACGACTTGTTGCCCTTCTTGTCGGCGATCGCGGCCCGGAGCGCGATGCCCTTGCCCTTGGCCGGGTTCTTGTAGCTGACCTTGCCCTTGGTGACGGTGACCTTGGTCCACTTCTTGCCGGCGTCGTAGGACACGTACACCGCCAGCGACTTCAGGTTCCTGCCCGCGGCCGCGCCCTGGACGGTGACCGGGACGGTGACCTTCTTCCCGGCCGCCGCGCGGCTGCCGAGGTCGAGCGACGGGCCGAAACGGGCCGTCGAGACCGGCAGCGCGGTGTCGGAGGCGGTCTTCTTCGACGTGAACGTCCAGCTCGTGTCGATCCGCGTGGAGGCCGCGGCCACCTTCGCGGACCGCTTGACGGACGTCTTGAGCTGGTACGTGGCCTGGGCGGCCGGGACCTTGAACTGGCCGGAGCCGTCCAGCGGGTCCTTGGTCGTGATGACCTTCTTGCCGTTGCGGTACAACGTCGACGTCACCGAGGAGTAGAGCGACCCTCCGGCGTGCCCCTTGCCGTCGGCGAACAGCGGCAGGTTGCCGTAGATCTCGTTGCCGTCGCGGCGCACCCCGTAGGCACCGCCGACGCGGGGACCGAACACACCGACGTTGAAGGTGTGCGTGTAGGTCTTCCCCGCCTTGAAGGTCTGCTCGGCGCCCAGGGCGTAGGAGGCGTCGATGACCGGCCAGCCCTCCTTGTCACGGCCACCGATCTGGTCGAAGGCCAGGTCCCACTTCACCCCGCCGGTGGCGGACAGGTACAGCGTGCGGGTGCCGGGCAGCTTCTGCTCGATGACGGGCGGGATGCCTCCTCCGCCGCCGCCGGGCAGGTAGCCGTAGGCCGTGACCGAGCCCTTCTTGCCGGTGCTGGAGGCGCCCATGTTCACCTTCACCGTCGACAGCTGGTTCTGTTTCCAGTGCTTGGTGTAGCCGGTGGCCAGCTGCTTGACCGGGCCGCCCGTGACGGTGTTGTACTCGGTGGCGCCGCCCTTGGTCCAGTGACCTGCCCACTGCTGTGTCAGGCGGCCGTCGGCGCCGGTGACCTGCGGACCGAGGTGGGCGGTGCGGAGCTGCTCGAACGAACGCAAGGTCCAGCTGAAGCCGAAGGTGCCCGTGGGCACGTCCAGGCTGTAGTCGACCGACACGCGTTCCGCCCTGGCCTTCGCGTCGGGCACCGTGACCCTGACCGGCTTCGCCTTGCGGGCGTCCAGCGTGACCGTGGTGTTCCTGGTCACGGAGAGCTTCGGCTGGGCCAGCCAGTCGACGCCCTTGCCGAGGTCCTCGGGATCGGCGTAGATGCCCGAGTTGAGGTTGTAGCCGCCCTTGGGCACGCGCACCGTGACGGTGCCGTCGGCGTCGTACGGGTTGTACCACCTGCCCGCGGCGGTGCCGGAGACGGCGGTCAGCTCGACGTCGTAGCCGGCGGTCGGCCTGCCGTTCCGGCCGATCACCTTGAGGGTGACGTCGTACGCCTCCGCCTCGCGCTGCACGCCGACCGCGGTGCGCACGCTCTGGCCACCGCCGGTGGCGGTCACGTACGCGGAGTACGCGCCGTTGAGGCTGCCGCCCAGCTTGGTGTTCACCGTCAGGCCGACGGAGGCGGTGCCGCCCGCGGGGACCGTGACCGTGTCCGCGCCGAGCGTGAAGAAGCCCGCCGGAGCCACCTGGCCCTTGGGGCCGGTTCCCGTGGCCGCCAGCTTCAGGGTGACGTCCTCCTCGCCGAGGTTCCGGTACGTCACCGCCTCGGTCTGCGGGGTGTCGTCGGTGTGCGGCCACTGCTGGGTGCCGAAGCTCACCGACACCGGTTCCGCGATCACCGTCTGCGTGAGCGCCTTGTCCACCTGGACCCGTCCGGCCCCCTGCTGGAACGCGGAGTATCCGCCGCCCTTGGCGGAGGCGGTGAGGGCGCCCTTGAGCTCGGCGTACGTCCATTCCGGGTGCCGCTGCTTGAGGATCGCCGCGGCGCCCGCCACGTGCGGGGTCGCCATCGACGTGCCGGAGATGGTCACGTAGCCGGCCGGGCTCTCGCCGACCTCCTTCGCGATCACGCTGCCAGGGGCGGAGGCCGCGGTGATGTCCACGCCCGGCGCGGTGACGTCGGGCTTGACCTGGCCGTCCAGACCGGGGCCGCGGCTGGAGAAGTCCGCCAGCCGGTCGGCGCCGTCCACGGCGCCGACCGTGAGCGCGGCGGCCGCCGAGCCCGGGGAGCCGACGGTCTGCTCGCCGGCGCCCTCGTTGCCCGCGGCGACCGCGAAGAGGATGCCCTTCTCCGCGGAGAGCTTGTTGATCTGGGCCTCCAGCGGATCGATCTCGGCGGTGTCGCCGCCGCCCAGGCTGAGGTTCACCACCTCGGCGCCCTGCGCCGCGGCCCATTCCATGCCGGCGAGGATGCCGGAGTCGTCGCCGTAGCCGGAGTCGTCGAGGACCTTGCCGTTGAGCACCTTCGCGCCCGGGGCGACGCCCTTGTACCTGCCGCCCGACGCGGCGCCCGTGCCCACCGCGATGGAGGCGACGTGCGTGCCGTGGCCGTAGGCGTCGTTGGTGCCGGCCGCCGTGGTGAAGTTCCTGGCCCCGGCGATCCGGCCCTTGAGGTCCTTGTGGGTGGCGTCCACACCGGTGTCCAGGACGGCGATGGTGACGCCCTTGCCGTCGTAGCCCGACGCCCACGCCTTCGGCGCACCGATCTGCGGCACGGACTTGTCGAGGTTCACCTTGCGGACGCCGTCGAGCCAGACGGCCGCGATGCCGGAGGCGGCGGTGCCGTCGCCGTCGGTCACCGCCTTCCACAGGTCGTGCGCGTCGTCCTTCGGTGTCTGGACCGCGTCCGCGTTCAGCGCCTTCAGGGTCCGGCGGACCTGGGTGTCGCCCGCGTCGCGGACGTCGGCGCGGGCGCCGGAGGCGGTCCCCTGGTAGCCGACGATCACCTTGAGGCCCGCCCGCTGGGCCTTGCGGTTCGCGGACCTGTTCAGGACCGTGATGTCGAACAACCGCTGGTCGAGTTTGCCCTCGGCCATCAGCCGGGCCGCGTCGGCGGGCACCACGAGGGTGTGGCCACCTGCCCGGCGCACCTGGACGGGTATGTGCTCCCGTCCTTCGGCCGGCTCGAGGCCGAGGACGCGCCCCTTCGCGTCGACGACGACACGGTCGCCGGTGATCAGGGTGATGCGGTGCCCGGCGGCGGCCGTGGTGGCCGGGGCCGTGGCGGTGCCGGTCGCGCCGGCGCCGCCCGTGAGCCGGGGTGTGGCCGACGCCGGGCTGGTCAGGCCCGCTGTCAGCGCTACGGCGGCCGCTGTGGCGATCGTGGCCGCGCCTGCTCTTTTCACTTGTTCTCGCACGTCTCGCAAGTCTCCCCCTGGAGCTGTGGTCCGGACGGGCAGTCGTGTTCGTCCGGCCGGAGGGAGCCCCCGCATACGTCAGCGCGCACGTATGCGCACACCCCCCGGAATAGGCAGTATGCCGGGGGGTGAACACGTGCTCAACAGTGTTGTCTGTGTGAAGAGTTGACCGTTTGGTTCCTCAAACGTGCGAGATTGTCCTGTTCACGCGGGATCACGCGTCCGCGTTCTCCTTCGCCGTGTTCGCCGCGTTCTCCTTCACCGTGATCCGGCCCTTCCTGATGGTGACCAGGCGCGGGGCCTTCCTGGCGATCGACGAGTCGTGGGTGACCATGACGAAGGTGAGGCCGTGCTCCTCCCACAGGTCCTCCAGCACCTCCATGATCTCGTCGCGCGTCGACTCGTCGAGGTTGCCGGTGGGTTCGTCGGCCAGCAGCACCTTCGGCCGCTTGACCAGGGCGCGGGCGATCGCGACGCGCTGCTGCTGACCGCCGGACAGCTCCGACGGCAGGTGGCCCAGCCGCTCGCCCAGCCCGACGGACCCCAGCGCCTCGGCGGCCCGTTCGCGCCGCTCGCCGGTCTTCACACCGAGGGGTACGAGGGCGGTCTCCACGTTCTCCTGGGCGGTGAGCGTCGGGATCAGGTTGAAGCTCTGGAAGACGAAGCCGAGCTTCTCGCTGCGCACCTGGGTGAGCTTCGCCTCGGACAGCGCGGCGAGATTCGTGCCGTCGAGCCGCACGCTGCCCTCGGTCGGCCGGTCGAGGCCGCCCAGCATCTGGAGGAGGGTGGACTTGCCGCCGCCGGTCGGGCCCTGGATGACGAGGCGGTCCCCGTCCGCGATGGTGAGGTCGACGCCGTCCAGTGCGCGGACGGTCTCCTTGCCCCGCGTGTAGCTCTTGGTGACGCCGCTGAGTACGTACATGGTCAACTCCTGGAGGTGGTGAGGGGATCGGCTACTCGACGCGGCGCAGGGCGTCGGCGGGGCGCAGGCGTGAGGCGCGCCAGCCGCCGAAGGCGCCCGCGACGAGACCGCCGGTGACGGCGAGCCCGACCGCGAGGGCGATGGTGGAGAGACTGACGGGCGCGGTGAGCGCGACCTTCAGCGTCTCGGCCGCCGCCTGCTGCCGCATGCCGCCGCCCATGCCGCCGGGGCCACCGCCCATGGGGCCGCCGCCCGCGCCCACCGCACCGCCGGCGGAGGCGCCCAGCTCGGCCTCCAGGGTGGGGCTGACCGCGGTGACGGCGTACGCGCCCAGGAGGCCGAGCGCGATGCCGAGGACACCGCCGACCAGCCCGTTCACGACCGCCTCGCCGACGACCTGCCGGGTCACCCGGCCGGACGTCCAGCCCAGCGCCTTGAGGGTGCCGAACTCCCGTACCCGGCGGGAGACGGCCGAGGAGGTGAGCAGGCCCGCGACCAGGAACGCGGCCACCAGCACGGCGATCGACAGCCACCTGCCGACGTTCGCGGCGAGCCCGGAGGCGGTGGACAGGGAGCCGGAGACGGTGTCCGCGAGATCGGCGGAGGTGGTGACGGTCGTGCCCGCGATGTTCTTCTGGATGGCCGACTTGACCGACTCGATGCGCTGCGAGTCCGCCGCCTTGACGTAGATCGTGGTGACCTCGCCCGCCGAGTCGCTGAGGGTCTGCGCCTGCTTCAGCGGCAGGTAGAGGTCGGCCGCCGCGTCCCCGCTGTCGGGCGTGGCGATGCCGATGACCTCGAACTCCGTGTCCTTGACGGTGACTTCGTCGCCGACGGAGAGCTCCTTCTCCGCCGCGTAGGACGCGTCGGCGACGACGACCTCCGCGTCGGTCTCCGAGGTCTTGAAGGTACGGCCGTCGGTGATCTCCGAGGAGGTCAGCGGGCCCAGGGCGGGTTCGGTGACGTCGGTGCCGTACAAGGAGTAGTTGTCGACCTCGAAGTCGGCGCCGCCGCCCTCGACCCGGCCCTCGGACTGCCCGGTACCGCCCTGGCCACCGCCGGGACCGCCCTGACCGCCGCCGCTCCCGCCCTGCTGGTCCTGCTGGAACTGGCCGGGCCTGAACTGGCCGCTCACCTTGACCACCTGGAGGCTGAGCCCGCCGACCGCGTCCGCGACGCCGTCCTGCCCGCCGACCTCGGTCACCGTGCCGGCCGACAGCGTCTGGAAGCCCTGGACCATCACCCGGTCGCTGCTCTGCTCCTCGCCGGAGTCGCCGTCCTGGGCGTCGAACTCGAAGCGGGGCCGCTGCCCGCCGCCCGCCCCCTCGCCCGCACCGGACTCGGGGTCGGCCGCCTTCGTGACGGTCATGTCGGTGCCGAGTCCGTACAGCGATGCGAGGACCTTGCCCTGGGCCTTCTCCATGCCCGCGGACACGGAACCGACCACGATGACCAGGGCGATGCCCAGCGCGAGCCCGGAGGCGACGACCAGGGCCGCCTTTCTGCGGCGGCGCAGTTCGCGCCTCAGGTAGGTGAAGAACATGGCGGCAAGGTAGGGACGCCGCGTGATGAAGGCATAAGCCCGGGATAAGAGGATCATGAGAACCCCGCCCCGGACACGACGGTGGCGCCGCCCGTCACGGGCGGC
>NZ_JAVRHI010000420.1:0-18337 GCF_034105845.1 Streptomyces sp. CRN 30
GTCCGGCCTGAGCCGCCGGACGGCCCCGGCGCGGGGGCGGGAGGTGCCGTCAGCGGCTGTGCCGGCCGCCGGCCGTCGCGCGCCGGCGGGCCGTGGCGAACAGCAGCGAGGAGCCGAGCGCCAGGACGGCCGCGCCGCCGACGGCCACGTACGGCGTCACGCTGTCGCCGCCGGTCTCGGCCAGGTTCTCGGAGGCGCCCGCGGGCTGGACGTCGTTGCCGGAGCCGCCCTCCGGGCCCTCGTCCGATCCGGATTCCGCCCCGGACTCCGCCCCGGATCCGGAGTCCACGGCGGAGTCCGCGTCGGAGGTCACGTTGGCGTCCTCCCCGTTCGCCGTCCCGCCGCCGTCGGCCCCGCTCCCGTGCGCGCCCTCGTGCGCGGCCCTGGTCGGGTCCGTCGTCGTCTCGGGGTCGTCGTCCCCGTGACCGCCGTGCTCGATGGTCGAGTGCTCGTTGCCGTCCTCGATCTGCGTCTCGCTCGGCGCGGACGCGGACGGCGCGGGAGCGGCGGCACCGCCCGTCGAGCCGCTGCCGCCGCTGCCGCCGTAGGTCACGTCGGAGCAGGAGTAGAAGGCCTCCGGGCTGTCCGAACGCTGCCACACCGCGTACAGGACGTGCTTGCCCGAGCGCTGCGGGAGTGTGCCGGAGAACGTGTAGAAGCCGTCCACCGCGGCCGGGTCGGTGGCCGTCGCCACCGGGTTCGCCAGGTCCAGGTCGCCCCAGGCGAGGGCCTTCGCGGGGTCGTACCCGTCCTTGGTGAGGTACACCTTGAAGTCGCCCTTGTGCGGAGCGGTGACCCGGTACTTGAACGTGTAAGAGCCGCTGCTCACGCTGGTCGCCGGCCAGTCGGCGCGGGCCAGGTCGAGGCCCTTGAACGCCTGGTCGCCCGCGCTGCACAGCTGCCCGTCCGGGATGCGCTCCTGGTGGCGGCCGGCCACGTCGCCGATCCGCACGCCGTTCCAGTCGTACAGCGCCTGGGTGCCGCCGGCCGTGACCGCCGCCCTGCACGCGTCCGACTGCGGGTTCTCGGGGCCCTCCGCGAAGCACTGCGAGACACGGCTGACCGGGTCGCCCATCGAGCCGTGCGCGGACGCGGGCGCGGCGGCCAGCGCGGTGAGGGCGAGCGGGGCCAGGCCGACGGCGGCGACGGTGGCGGCCTTGCGGCGTGCGGGCATGGAGATCTCCTCGAAACACGGAAAGGTGCGGTGTGCGCGGTGACGCGGGGGGCGTGGGGGGTGGCTCCCGTGGGGGGAACGATCCGAAGCTAGCCCCGGCGAACCGCGGAATCGCCTGTCCGAGACGGGTGAGGGAGATCCTTATGGCGGCGTTAAGGAAGTGATCAGGCTGTCCTCAGGTAGGTACCGCTGTGTACACGGACGGTGACGCGGCTCAGCCGTCCGGCCACCACGTCCGCGCGATGTCCGCGCGCACCTCCGGCCGGCCGCCGGGGCGGTCGTCGGCCTCGTCGCGCGTCCGGCGCACCCGGCGGGTGTCCGGCTTCCGCAGGGGCTTCTGCACGGTGCTGCGGCGCATGACTGCCTCCTCGTGGCCTACCGGGTTCCGCGTTCTGACGCGGGTAGACCTGACCCGGCAGGGTTCCCCACCGCTTCCGGCGCTGTCAGTGGCGGCTGTCACCATTCGGCTGACCGTGGCGGGCGTCACTCCGGCGGCATGCGCACGGCTGCCCACGCACCCCTGCGAGGTGCCCGACCCGGGCCGCGGCACGGGCACCCGGTCACTTCTCGCGGCCGAGCGGGAGCAACGGGTCACCGGGGTGGACCCGTCCCCGGCCGTGGTGCACCTGGCCCGCGCCGAACTGGCGGGCCGTGAAGCGGTGTTCCTCGTAGGCGACGCGGCGGCACCGCCCGGTGGGGGAGGAGCGCTTCGACGTCGTCCTCGTACGTCATGTGCCGTGGACCCGGCCCGGCCCGGCGCGCGTGCCGCGGAACGAGTGCTCCGCCGGGAGCGGTACGCATCCGCGGGACCGTCGTGGCCGGTCGCGCAGTGGAGCCTCAACCGAACAGTGCCTCGAACGCGCCCCCGCGCGCCCGCTGTTCGAGTTCGTCCAGGGCCGCCCGGGCGGCGGCAGCGGCCCGGGGGTCCGTGGCGGTGAGGCCGCTCGCCTCGAACTCGTCCTCGTCCAGCCGCAGCACGGCGGTGCCGTCCGCGGAGCGCCACAGGTCCAGGTCGAGGTCCTCGACGACGAGCTCCGTGCCGGAGACCACGGCCGGGCGGGTGATGTCGCAGTACCAGCCCTTCAGTGCGCCCCGCCCGTCGCGGACCTCCTTCACCGCGTACCAGCGGTCGCGCCAGTAGTGCTCCGTGAAGACGTCGCCCGGCTCGAACCGTACGAAGCCGAAGTCGCGGACGCCGTCGCCCGCCCACGGGGCACGGACCGTGACGCGGGTGCCGTCGTCGTGCAGCAGCTCGGCGGGGTAGCGGATCTTCGTACGGCCCGCCTTGACGAGCGCCACGTGCACGGTGCCCACCCGGTCAGCCGAGTTCGCGGACATGCCGTACCTCCGTCGCGCAGATCTCGTACCCGAACCACTTGTTGATCGCGATCATCGGCCCGTTGCCCGTGTCGTTGCCCGTGAAGGCCTCCGTGCAGCCGGCCGCGCGGGCCCGGTGCAGCGAGTGGCTCTTGGCGAGCTTCGCCAGGCCCCGGCCCCGGTGGGAGCGGGCGGTGCCGGTCATGCCGGAGTGGTAGCGGCCGTCGCCGTCCGTGTGGGCCAGGCTGAAGGCCACCGGCCGGCCGTCGGCCACCGCGACGCAGGTCAGCTTCCGGTCGAGGAGGGGGTGCCGCCAGGTCTCGTCGAGCCAGACCTCGTAGTCCGCCAGTTCGTGCTCGATGTCGCCCGGTTCGTCCGCCGACGTCTCCGCGTCCAGCTCGAACAGCGGGCGCGGATCGTCCGCGAAGTCGGCGGCCGCGCGCAGCTCGACGCCCGGCGGGATCTCCGGGAGCGGCGGCAGGGCGGCGTTCGCCAGGTCCAGGCGCAGGAAGTGTGCCGAACGGCTCGCCCGGTAGCCGCGCCGTTCGGCGAACGCGCGGTTGCCCGGCTCGTCCAGCACCCAGGAGAAGACCTTGGTCACGCCGTGTGCGGCCAGGTGTTCCTCCGCGGCGCGGACGAGGAGCGCACCCGCACCGCGCCGCGTACGCCCCGGGTGCACGTACACGTTGGCGTTGCCCTGTCCGGGCTCCGGGCTGTCATGGGCGACGTAGAGCTGTGCCGTGCCGATGACCTCGCCGTCCTCCTCGGCGAGCAACTGCCGGAAGCGGGCGTCCGGATGGGCGCGGGTGAGGAGGTGGACGACGGATTCGGGAGTGGCGAGCATGGCGGGAACGGCCAGCCGCCGCACCCGGGCGAAGCCCTCGGCGTCGGCCGGGACTTCGGGGCGGAGATCACGCACGATGACGGTCATGGGGGCGCACGCTACGTGCAGCGCGCGGGCGGGTGCCTCCCATTTTCCGGCGGGTACGGGACAATCGCCCTGTGAGCTTGAAGATCCACATCACCGAGGGACCCGCGCCGTACGAACAGGTACGCGCCCAGATCTCCGAGCAGGCGCGCGCCGGAACGCTGCCGGTGGGCTACCGCCTGCCGACCGTACGCGGTCTGGCCGAGCAGCTGGGGCTGGCCGCGGGCACGGTCGCCAAGGCCTACCGCGCCCTGGAGGCGGACGGGGTGATCGAGACGCGGGGGCGCAACGGCACGTTCGTCGCGGCGGCGGGCTCCGCCGCGGAACGGGAGGCCGCGGGGGCCGCGGCCGCGTACGCCGAGCGGGTGCGGAGGCTGGGGCTGGGTGAGGAGGAGGCGCTCGCCGCGGTGCGGGACGCCCTGCGGGCGGCTTATCGCGAGTGAGTGCCGTGCGGGGCGGCCGGTGTGCCGTCTGAGGGGGCGTCGTGGCTGGTCGCGCCCACGCGGCGGAGCCGCATGTCGAAACAGCCCCGCGCCCCTGGGTGCGCTGCCGCGCCACCCCTTACAGGTACAACCCCGCGTCCGCCTGGCCCCGCGGCTCCGGCAGCGAGGCCGGCAGTGTCCCCCGGCGCAGCGCGTACAGCTCCGCCAGGGTCGCCCCGTCGCGGCCCACGCCCTCCTCGGTGCCGAGCCAGCCCACCGCCTCCCGCCGGGTGAGCGGGCCGACCTCGATCCGGGCGAGGCAGCGGCCGGGGCGGACCACGGCCGGGTGGAGGCGCTCCAGGTCCTCGTTGGTGGTGACGCCCACCAGGACGTTGCGGCCCTGGCCCAGCAGGCCGTCCGTCAGGTTCAGCAGCCGGGACAGCGCCTGGCCCGCCGTGTGCTTGGCCTCGCCGCGGATCAGCTCGTCGCAGTCCTCCAGGAGCAGCAGCCGCCAGCGGCCCTTGCCCGCCGCGTCCTCCTCGCCGATGGCGATGTCCATCAGGTAGCCCACGTCGGAGAAGAGCCGCTCCGGGTCGAGGACGCAGTCCACCTGGCACCATTCGCGCCAGGAGCGGGCGAGGGTGCGCAGCGCGGAGGTCTTGCCGGTGCCCGGCGGGCCGTGCAGCAGCAGGAGCCGGCCCGCGATGTCCTCCGGAGTGGTCTTCATCAGCCGGTCCAGGGCGTCCGCGACCGGGGCCGTGTAGTTCTCGCGGACCTCGTCCCAGGTGCCCGCGGAGATCCGGCGCGTCGTCCGGTGCGGGCCGCGCCGCGGCGACACGTACCAGAAGCCCATCGTCACGTTGTCCGGCTGCGGCTCCGGTTCGTCCGCCGCGCCGTCGGTGGCCTGGCCGAGCACCTTCTCGGCCAGCTCGGCGCTGGTCGCGGTCACCGTGACGTCGGCGCCCCGGTTCCAGCGGGAGACCAGCAGGGTCCAGCCGTCGCCCTCCGCGAGGACCGCGCTGCGGTCGTCGTCGCGGGTGGAGCGCAGCACCCGGGCGCCCGGCGGCAGCAGGGACGCCCCGGACCGCACCCGGTCGATGTTCGCCGCGTGCGCGTACGGCTGCTCGCCCGTCGTGAAACGGCCGAGGAACAGCGCGTCGACCACGTCCGAGGGCGAGTCGCTGTCGTCGACGGTGAGCCGGATCGGCAGAGCCTCGTGCGGGTTCGCTGACATGCCGCCATGATCCGTCACGGAACGCGCCCGTGCATCCGCTTTCCCCAGTGCGCCGGATGTGTCGTCCGCCCACCGGACGCACACCGGGTGCACCGGATCCGTCCCGGTGCGCCGGGTACCGGGACGGCCGTGCGTTCCCGGTGCCGATGAGGCTTCCGTGGCGTGAGTTACTCCCGGTACCCATGGGTCTCGCTGTTACGGGGCCGTCGCGGAACCGGGCCTGTCCCGCCCCGGACCAGCCGGTTACTGTTGCCCTTGATGGGACGTCATGGGTGGAATTCGGGGGCACCGCGGTGGCGGCTCACCGCGCTGCTCGGGGTGGCGGGGGTCGTCCTGGCCCTGGTGCTGACACTGGTCTGGACACTGCCCGGGAGGGACGGCAGCACCGCGGGCACCTCACGTGAGGGGGACAAGGTGCACGGCACTCCGGCGATGCCGCCCGAGGACCTGGGACCGGACGTCGGCTGGGGCTTCACCCACACCCAGTTCAGCGCCGACCGGGGCAGCGACCGGGCCACGGCGCGCGTGACCGGCCGGCTCGGCGAGCGGCCGGTGCCGCAGATCCAGCACCTCATGGGCTGGGGCGCGGGCAACCCCGAGCCGGTCAAGGGCCGCTACGACTTCGACGACCTGGACCGGCGCATCGACTTCATCCGCTCCTCCGGCGGCGTTCCCGTCGTCACCCTGTGCTGCGCACCGGACTGGATGAAGGGCGGCAGGTCCGGTACCGACAACACCAACTGGAGCCTCGCCTCCCTGGAGTCGGCCCCCGACCGCGAGCACTTCGACGACTTCGCCGCGCTCGCCGCGACCGTCGCCAGGCGCTACCCGGACGTACGGCACTTCATCGTCTGGAACGAGTTCAAGGGCTTCTGGAACGACGCCGAGGACCGCTGGGACCACGAGGGCTACACCGAGCTGTACAACCGGGTCTACGACGAGCTCAAGAAGGTCGACGAGAAGATCATGGTGGGTGGCCCCTACCTGGTGATGGACAGCCTCGACCCGCGTGCCCACGACGCGTCGACCTCCCTGAAGGGCCCGTGGGGCGCCCTGGACCGCCGGGTCCTGGACGCCTTCGACTACTGGAACGAGCACAAGGCGGGCGCGGACTTCGTCGTCGTCGACGGCGCAAGCTACACCAGGGACGACGAGCTGCTCCCCGACGAGTTCGCGGCCACCGACAAGTTCACCGCCGTCGGCCGCTGGGTGCGCGGGCGCATCGGCGACGACACGCCCCTGTGGTGGTCCGAGTACTACGTCGAGCCCGCCGACGCGAACGACGACCGTGACGGCTGGTCCGAGAACCGTCGGGTCGCCGTCCACGCCGCCGGCCTGATGGCCATGGCCCGCGGCGGCGCCACGTCCGGCTTCTACTGGAACCCGGAGAACGAGGACGGCCCCGAATGCGCCGGCTGCCTGTGGACCCCGACCCACACCGCGGGCGGCGGCCGGGCCCTGCCGATGTACGGGCTGCTCTCCCGGTTCGGCGCGGAGTTCCCGCCGGGGACCGCGTACGAGTCCGTCCCCGTGACCGGCGAGGACCGGCGGGCCGTCCGCGTCCTCGCCGACGACGAGGCGGTGCTCGTGGTCAACACCCTCGACCGGGCGGTCCGCGTGGAGGTCGACGGGCAGCGCCTCGAGATGGGGGCGTACGACGTGCGGTGGCTCCGCCGCTGAGCCACCGCACCCCGTCCTCGCGCCTCAGGCGCCCCCCATCGTCCAGAACCGCTGCACCAGTGAGGCCAGCAGCACCGCAAGGAGCGGCAGGGCGAACCAGAAGCTGCCCTGCATCCACCGCAGCTGCCGCACGCTCGGCCGCAGCGCGACGCGCACCACCTCGCGGGCGGTCAGCAGCACGATCAGCGCGGCCGCCGCCAGCCCGCCCACGACCGACCAGGGCGTCCAGGTCACCCGGGGCCCGGCCGGCCCGGGATCGGCCCGCGGGACCTCCCCGTCGGGCTCCTCGCGCAGGGCGTACATCGTGACGTCCTCGTTGGCGAACACCCGCCTCAGGTCCTCGCGGGCGTCGAGGTTGCGCAGCAGGCGGGGCTCCCACGTCGGGGAGTAGCCCGCGTCCAGCTGCAGGTAGACCACCTGGCCGCGGTTGACCATGAGGTACGAGTTCGGGCCGGCGTCCCTCAACTCCTTGACCAGGCCCGACACCAGCACGGGATCGCCGGGCGCCAGCGTGGGCACGTACTGCACCTTCTCCATGTCCCGCGCGCCCCACGGCATCGCGGGCGTCACGTCGTCCACCGGATCGGTGCTCAGCCACAGCAGCCGCACCGTCGGGTCGTCGTGCGCGTACACGTACTCCATGGCCGCGACCTCGCCCGCCCGGGTCCGCTCGAAGGGCTCGTTGCCCCAGCGGGCCACCAGGAAGCCGCCCAGCAGCACGAGCCCCGCCATCAGCGCGGCCAGCGGGGCGAGGCTCACCTGGTCCTTCTCGCGTTCCTTCGCGGTGATCCCGGTGCGCGGGAACAGGGCGAGGCCGGCGAGCAGGGCCGCGCCGGGCAGCGCGAACATGAACACGCGCAGCGCCATCTCACCGCCGTACGACTGCATGCCGAAGCCCAGGAACGGCACGAAGGCCAGCACGAGCAGCGAGCGCTCGCGGTAGCCGTGGTCGCGGCGGCGCCACCAGCCCCAGCAGGCCAGCGCCAGGACCGAACCGGCCAGCGCGACGCGCGTGTACAGCACCAGCTTGTGGGTGGAGCTGCCCTCGGCGATCCGGCCCGAGACGGACGAGGTGACGTTGGAGCCGACGCCGCCGATGCCGCCGAACAGCTCGTCGAAGTGGCCGGACCAGTAGGGCTCGGCCATGAAGCCGATCCACACGGTGACCAGCACCCCGCACAGGATCGGCAGCCCGCGCAGCTCGGAGCGGCCGGTCAGGACGAGGACCGCGAGCACGCCCAGCATCACGAACGGGGTCAGCTGGTGCGCCGGGACGGTCGCCGCGAACAGCGCGACCAGCACGGCGAGGAGCACCGTGCGCTGCCGCCGGTCGGTCGGCTCGACCTCCGCCTCGCCCGGGCGGGCCTTGCCCCACAGCATGCGCGGGGCACGGAACCACACCAGCAGGACCGCCACGAAGACCAGGTAGAGGAGGTAGGTGAAGCCCTGCGGGGAGAAGTAGTCCTGGCCGACCCAGCCGCCGAGGACGAAGATCCACACGCCGGTCCACTTCGCCCGCCAGCTGGCCCGCATCGAGCGGGTGAGCAGGAACATCGGCGCCAGGTACAGCAGTTGCATGGTCAGCGGCCACCAGCGGATGACCTCGGTGAAGTCCGTGATGCCGCAGGCCTCGGCGACGAACGCGGCCGCCGCGAAGAAGCCCGGCCAGCTCCAGCGCGCGTCCAGGTCGGGGACGGCCTCGCCGGTCCGGTCGATGTAGTCGAGGAACCCCAGGTGCTGCCAGGCCGTCGGGAACCGCGGCTCCGCCTCGATCACCGCGGGCAGCGCGTGCAGCGACACCACGGTCGCCAGGAGGGTGACGAGCAGCAGCCCCTTGTGCTCGCGGGCCGTCCACAGCAGCGAGGCGAAGACCACGGCCAGCAGCCCGGCGCCGACCAGGGTCGGCGTGGGCAGCACCGAGACCAGCCCGAGCCCGCCCATCCGGTCCAGGGCGGCGTCGTCGAGCGCGAGCGCCGGCACCCAGTACAGCAGCAGCGCGGAGAGCAGCGAAAAGCCGAGCACCGCGCCCGACCGCGTGGGCCGCGGCCGCTTCCGCCCCTGTTCCTGCTCGCGGGGGAGAGGCGCTGCCGGCCCTTCCGGTGGGACCGGAGTTTCCGGTGGGGCGGGCTGCTCCGCGCGCTCCGGCGCCGTCGGCACCCGCAGCGCCCAGGTCGGCCGGTGGTCGTCCGGTGAGGTGGGTGCCCCGGTCGGCGGGGTGCCCGGGCCGGGACGCACGTCCGGCCGGCGTTCCAGGTGGTCGATGTCGAGGTGGATGCCGAGGGAGAGCGTCTCCGCGTCGAGCCGGCGCGCCCAGGCGGGGCCCGGCCGCTTCGCCACCGCGCCCATGTCGGCGAGGTCACCGTCCGGCGGCGCGTCCTCGGGCGCCGCGTCCGGCGGCGCGGTCCGCACGATCCGGTACAGCCGCGGCGCGGCGATCAGGACGATCACCGTGAGGCTGGTGATCTCCGCGACGCCCGCGCCGGCCAGGCCCGTGCGGGGCAGGAGCAGCAGCGTCAGGCCGAGCACCAGCGCGCACAGCAGCCCCTGCAGCCAGGCGAGTCCCGCGGTACGGCTCTGGGCGCGCAGCACCGCGAAGTACGTCTCCGTCACCACGCGCAGCAGCGCCCCGACGGCGAACAGGCGCAGCAGCCCCGTCGCCGCGTCCGCGTACCCCTGCCCGAACACGGCCAGGATCCAGGGCGCCCCGAAGAACAGCACCCCGCACACCGGCAGCATGATGCGCGCCATCCGGCGCAGCGCCGCCCGGGTGTTCGCGGCGAGCCGCGACGGGTCGTGGGAGCCCTCCACGGTGAGGGAGGCACCCATGTTGATGGCGAGCAGGTTGACCGTGCCGCCGATGGTCGTGGCGATGTAGAAGTACGCGTTGTCGGCGGAGCTCACCTGCGCGGCGACGATCACCGGGACGAGGTAGACGACGGCGAGCGAGAACAGCGAGCCGGTGTAGTCGCCCGCGAGGAACCGGCCGATCTCCCGCACGGACGGGGGCCGCGCGTGCTCCCGCGTCGCCGCCACGTGGCGGGGGACCAGCCGCCGGAACACCAGCCAGCCCAGCGGCAGCACCGACACCGCGATCGCCGCGACCCAGGACACGAACACGCCCATGACCGGGATCGTGGTGGCGAACACGACCAGCAGCACCAGCTTGACCGCGGAGAACACGGTGTTGCCCACCGGCACCCACAGCGCGCTGCGCAGGCCGGTCAGCACCCCGTCCTGGAGGGTGAGCAACGACCAGGCGACCACCGCGAGCACGAACACCAGCGCGTACAGGGGATCGTGCAGGAAGCTGTACGAGGGCCCCCACAGGCCCAGGGTCAGCAGGAACACCCCCGCGGCCAGCGCCACCGCCACCGAACTGCCCGCGTAGGTGCGGAAGATCAGCCGTCCCGTGTTCCGGCCCGCGACGGGGATGAACCGGGCCAGGGCACCGGTCAGGGTCAGCGCGGCCAGCCCCGCCAGGAACTTCATCGCGGCGATGGCGGCGGAGCCCTGGCCGACCGCCGCCTCCGTGTAGTAGCGGGCGGCGGCCAGCCAGAAGCCGAGGCCCAGCACGGCGGAGATGCCGGTGTTCAGCATCAGGGCGTAGGCGTTGCGGAACAGCTGGCTGCCGCCGCCCGGCCGCCGGCCCAGGCCGGGCAGCCTGAGCCGCCGCCCGGACCGCTCCTCGGGCGCCTGCGTCCCGGTGTCGCTCCCGGCCCGGGCGGCGGTGGTCGTGTCAGACACGGGAACGGACGGCCTTCCGGACCTGTCGTGCTCTGCGGACCATGGCGTACCCCTTCGTGAGGGCCCGGTCCCTGGCGAAGTTGCGGGCGATCGCCCGGCCCTCGACGAGCCGGGCGAACTCCTCGACCGAGGTGGAACGCCGCACGGTCACCCGCTGCAGGGCGTACGGGCCCTGGCTGCGCCGCGCCAGGCCGTTGCCGACCGCGAGCGCCTGCGCGAAGCCCGTCTCGCGCACCGCCCGCCGCACCCGGCGGCTGGAGTAGCCGTACGGGTACGCGAACGAGACGGGCGCGGTGCCCAGTTCGCCGGAGACGACCTCCCTGCAGCGCAGCAGCTCCGACCGGAGCGCCTCGTCGGCGAGCTGGTCCAGCTGCGGGTGGGTGTGGCTGTGCCCGCCGATCTCGACCCCCGTGTCGGCGAGCCGGCGCACCTGCTCCCAGTCGAGCATCGTGTCGGGGGCCGCGCCGTTGTCGAAGTCGCCCGCGATCCAGGCCGTCGAGACGAACAGCGAGGCCCGGAAGCCGTGCTCGGCGAGGACCGGCAGGCAGTGACGGTGCACGCCCTCGTAACCGTCGTCGAAGGTGATCAGGACCGGCCGTCCGGGGAGCGGGCCGCCCGAGCGCCAGCCCTCCGCCAGCTCGGCCGTGGTGACGGGGGTGAAGCCGCGGTCCCCGAGCAGCGCCATCTGCTCGGCGAACGCCTCGGGGGCGACGGACAGCGCCAGGGTCGCCTCGTTCGGCGCGGCCGCGACCGCGTGGTACATGAGGACGGGGACGGCCGGTCCGCTCATGTCGCGCCCTCCTCGCCGGCGGACCCGCCCGTCACGGGGACCGCGGGACACGCGATCCCGTCCCTGCGCGCCCGCAGGCTCCCCACGGCGTACCCGCCCGCCGCCATCAGTACGCCGGCGACGATCGCGCCGGCCCGGCCCGCGCCGCCCGGCCGGGCCAGCAGCGCGTCGCGCAGTCCGCGCGCCACCCCGGCGGGCAGCACGCGGGTGGTGTACCGGCGTTCGGACTCCAGGCCCTTGCCCGCGCCGACGCTCCGGGCGACCAGGGCCTTCGACAGTCCTTCGGCGTAGGTGCGGGTGCGGAAGTACGCGAACCGCTCCCGGGCCGCGGGCACCCGGTGGTGGATCACCGCCCGGTTGTCGAACAGCAGCACCGCGTCCGGTCTGGCCCTGCCGATCCGGATGCACAGCTCCGTCTCCTCACCGCCCAGCGGCCGCTTGCCGCCGTCCCGTCCGATGCCGGTCGCGAAGCCGCCGGCCACCTCGAACGCGGTGCGTCGGAAGGAGGCGTTGCCGCCGAGCACGTTGCGGACCCGGGCGCGGCCGGGCGGCAGGCCCTTGTACGCGGCGCCCACCACCCAGTCGAACTCCTCGGGGAACCAGAGCGGCCGGCGGCCGGATTCCCAGACGGGCACCGTACGGCCGCCGACGGCCAGGACGCGCGGGTCCGCGTACCCTGAGGCGAAGTACCGCAGCCAGTCGCGCTCGGCCACCGCGTCGTCGTCCAGGAAGGCGACGATCTCGCCGCGGGAGGCGGCGATGCCGGTGTTGCGGCCGGCGGACAGGCCGCGGGGGCCCGCGTTGGCGAGCACCCGCACCTCCCCCGTCCCGTCGTCCCCGCCGTCCTCCTCGTACTCCTTGGCCAGCCGGTCCAGGAGTGTCGGGTTGTGGTCGACGACCAGCAGGATCTCCCGCGCGGGCCGTACCTGCGCCCGCACCGAGGCGACCGCCGCGAGGATGTCCTCCCAGCGGTCCTCGGTGTAGACGCAGATGACGACCGAGACGTCCGGCTCGCTCAAGACACCTCTCCCCGCGTGCTGATGAGGCGCACCGTCCCGTGCGGACGGCGCCGGAGGTCCCGCCGGTTGGAGCGCTCCGCGAGGATCACCCTGAGCACCCGCAGCCCGTCGCGCACGGCCCGCAGGTTGCTGGCGCCGTGGATGCGCAGGTACTCGTGGCTCGGGATCTCCTGCACCTTCAGGCCCGCCTTGACGACCCGGATGTTCATCAGGGTCTCCACCTCGAAGCCGGTGCAGTCGAGGTCGATCTTGTCCAGGCAGTGCCGCCAGAACGCGTTGTAGCCGTAGCAGAGGTCGGTGTAGCGCGCGCCGAACTTGCGGTTCACCACCGCGCACAGCGCCCGGTTGCCCAGCTTGCGGATCGGCGTCATGTCGTCCGTGCCGCCGCCGTTGGCGAACCGCGAGCCCTTGGCGAAGTCGGCGCCGGAGACCAGCGCGGAGACGTAGCTGAGGATCTCGTGGCCGTCGGCCGAGCCGTCCGCGTCGACCATCACGATGATGTCACCGGTGCACGCCTCGAACCCGCTGATCAGGGCGTCCCCCTTGCCCTTGCCGCGCTGCGGGACGACCTTCACGTCCGGCCACAGCTCCCGCGCCACCTCGACGGTGCCGTCGGTGGAGTTGCCGTCCACGAGGACCACCTCGTGGATCCAGGACGGCAGCGTCTTGAAGACGTACGGCAGGTTCTCCGCCTCGTTCATGGCGGGTATCACCACGCTCACCGGCGGCGCGATGGCCAGGTGGGTGGAGACGGGACGGTACTGGGTCTTGACCGCCGCGGGCGGTTCCTCCGTCGTGGTACCGGAGACCGCCGGGCGCAGAACTGAGGTCATGAGTCTGGTCCCTCTCGTCCGGTGGACCGCCCGCCCCTTGGGCGGTCCGGTTCTTGGTCCGGTTCGAAAGGGGGGTTCTCACGTGCGGGCATGACTCAGTGGATCTCACGTGCACGCCCGAGTGAGCTGGCATGGCTGGCCGACTGATCGCGACCAGACGGTCGCGCGGCACGACTCGGCAAATACGTACGGTCACCGAGCACGGCACCCCCCTACCGCGCCCCGCACCGGATCATCGCGGCCCTGAGCCCTCCCCTGGAGCCGCATGACGATGAGCGCCGATGCAGGTATATGTACGACGATAGACGATATTGATGATTCGGGCTGTATGGCAAGACCTGAAACGACGTCTCACGTTTTTGTTGTTGTGTCCGTTACCTGGCTCCTCGAACGGATCTGTCCGATCCGCTTGAGGAGCCGGTCGGCCGGTGCGAACAGTTCCGGCCGGGTCACCACCGTGTTCCGCAGCGCCCGGACCGGGGCCCGGTGGGCCCGGTGGCCCAGCGCCACCGGGTGGCGGCGCGTCACCCACCCCTCGGACACGCTGATCTCCCGTGTCTTCAAGGAGTCCTTGTACTGCTTCTGGCCCCTCCCCAGGTCCAGATAGGCGATGCCGTCGGCGGCGGCCGCCTCCGCCATGTGCAGATGCAGCAGCAGCCCCGGCGAGAACCTCCCGTACTGCGGGTCGTACGCCGGGAACCAGCACGTCAGCACCCGCTCCGAGCGCAGCCCGAAATGCGCCGCGGCCGGCTTCCCGTCCGCGTACAGCACGGACAGCACACCCGCGAACGACTCGGAGCGGGTGTGAAAAAGACGGTGCACGAGCCGGGTGATCCAGGGGTGCGCGAAACGGTCGCTCCGTCCGGTCCTGCGGTACTGCGCGGACTTCCACTCCATCAGCGTGCGCAGCACCGCCGGGTCCCGCTCGTCGTAGACGAAGCGCACCTCGCCGCCGGTCGCCCGCTGCAGCCGGCGCTCCTTCGCGAACGTCGACCGCACGAACTTCCCGCCCGATCTCGCCCGCAACAGCCCCAGGTACGCCTCGTAGCCCTCCTCCAGGTCCATGACCGGGGACGGGAACGAGCCGCTGGCGTGGGCCTCGAACGCCGCCTGGCCCCCCGCCAGGTGGTCGAACTCCCACACCGCCAGCCCGCAGGCGCGCAGCAGCTCGCGCGCGTCCCAGGTGAAGCCCGGCCGGTGGACCAGCCCCTGGCAGTCCGACAGGCCGAGGCCGACGGCCCGGCCGACACCGGTGGCGGTCCGCTGGAACGGGAAGAACGCGGCGGGCTCGCCGTCCTCCCGCACCACGGCGATCCGCACACCGCGCCGGCAGGCACCCACCGCGAGGGTGAACTCCGGCGCCAGGAACGGGTTGGCCAGCTCCGGCGTGCCGTGCAGATGGGCCTTGGACTGCCATGCGGTCCAGGCCGCCCGGTCGGCGGCGGTCAGCTCACCGGGGCGGTACACGGTGATGTCCACGTCAGGGGGTCCGTCTTCTCTCCGTACGGCCGCGCAGGCGCCGCACCGAAACCAGCAGGAGGACGAGCGAACTGACCGCGGTCACGGCCACGATCCCGCCGCGGACGGACCACAGGTGCAGCGCCAGCAGCGCCTGCGCGACGAGGAGGTCGACCGCGACCGCCCCGGCGAGCGACGTCACCACCCGGCCGAGCGGCGCCAGCCCGCGCAGGCCCGCTCCGATGGCGGCGCCGGGCGCGGCGAGCAGGAAGAACAGGACGAGCGGTCCGCGCAGCGGCGAGGCCGTGCCGGTGAGCGCGAGCAGCGCTCCGGCCGCCGCGACGGCGACGGCGGCGCCCGCGAGCAGCGCCGCCACGTCCTTCTCCGGACCGGGCCGTGGACGGCCGTCGTCCCCCGGTGCAGGTCCCGGGCGGGACGGCAGCTTGATCCGTAAGGTCTGCATGGGCGACTTTGCCCCCCGAAGCGCCGGATGCCGGGCTTCAATGTCGCCCAGGGGGCGCGCGGACGTCAAGACGGCGCGTTCCCCGGAGGCGCCGGCTGCCTCCGGGGAACGCGTATGTACGTCAGTCGGGTCGGGGCCGGGCGCTCACGCGCCGGGCACTACTGGACGATCTGCAGCAGACGGTTCGGGGAGCCGGTGCCCGGGCCGGTGACCTTGCCCGTGACGGAGCCGTTCACCAGGGCCGTGGCGACCTGGGCCGGGGTGGCCGAGGTGTGGCCCGCGAGGTAGACGGCGGCCGCACCCGCGACGTGCGGGGCGGCCATCGAGGTGCCCGAGATGGTGTTCGTCGCGCTGTCGCCGGTGTGCCAGCCGGCCGTGATGGCGGAGCCGGGCGCGAAGAGGTCGAGCGACGCCCCGTAGTTGGAGTAACTGGCCCGGGCGTCCGTGCTGGTGGTGGCGCCCACCGTGAGGGCCTCGCCCACCCGGGCCGGGGAGTACGAGGAGGCGTTGGCGTTGCTGTTGCCGGCCGCGACCGCGTAGGTCACGCCGCTGGCTATGGAGTTGCGGACCGCCGTGTCGAGCGTGGTGGAGGCGCCGCCGCCGAGCGAGAGGTTGGCGACGGAGGGGCCGCTGTGGTTCGCGGTCACCCAGTCGACGCCCGCGATCACGCCGGCCGTGGTGCCGGAGCCGCTGTTGTTCAGCACCCGGACCGCCACGATCTTCGCCTTCTTGGCGACGCCGTAGGTGGAGCCCGCGATGGTGGTGGCCACATGGGTGCCGTGGCCGTTGCCGTCGGAGGCCACGGTGTCGCCGTCCACGGCGTCGTAGCCGTAGGAGGCCCGCCCGCCGAGGTCGGAGTGGCTGATCCGGACGCCGGTGTCGATGACGTACGCGGTGACGCCGCCGCCCGCGGAGTCCGGGTAGGTGTACGTGCCGGACAGCGGCAGCGAGGGCTGGTCGACGCGGTCCAGGCCCCAGGGGGCGTTGGACTGCGTGGCCGTGACCTTCACCGTCTGGTTCTGCTCGACGGAGGCCACCGCCGGGTCGGCCGCGAGTCTGCGGGCCTCGGCCGCGGAGAGCTCGGCCGTGTAGCCGTTCAGCGCGGCGGTGAACGTCTCCTCCACGTCGCCGCCGTAGGACTTGACCAGGCCCTTGCCCTGGCTGGACGCGGCCTTGAGACCCGTCTCGCCCTTCTTGAGCGTGACGATGTAGCTGCCCTCGATCGCGGTGGGGGAATCGGCCGCGAGCACCTTGCCCTCGGCCGGGGCGGCCTGGGCGGGCAGTGCCGTGAGGCCGCCCACCAGGGCGGCCGTGGTCACGGTGGTGAGGGCGGCGATCCGGATCTTGCTGGTACGCAGCTGTGCCATGACGGGGGAGTCCTCCTCCGGGCAGCGCGCGCCGGGGTGGGGTGCGCGCATGTGGGGGTGCGCGTGTCTTCGCGCGCACGGCCCACGGAGCGTTGCGTTCCACTCCGGGGCTGGACCCAGCGTCGGGCACTTGGCAGGTATAGCTCAAGAGTGCCTGAGGGCTTGTCACGACCCTGACATGAGCGCGTAATCGACCGCCCGGTGAACGCCCGGGACGAATCGAGACACGGCCGGGAAATTTATTGGCATGCACACTTCCAGTCAACACGCGTAGCTGCTACCAAAGTCCTGGCAGAGATCCTGCTATAGGAGGTTCCATGAGACGCACCCGCATCACGGCTTACGTGGCCTCGCTCTTCCTCGCCGCCGGCGCCGCCCTCACCGGGGCCGCGTCGGCGCAGGCGTCCTCGGCCGCCGCGGCCACCGGCTACGTGGCCCTCGGCGACTCGTACTCCTCCGGGGTCGGCGCGGGCAGTTACCTCAGCGCGAGCGGCGACTGCAAGCGCAGCAGCAAGGCGTTCCCGCAGCTGTGGGCCGCCGCCAACTCCCCCTCGTCCTTCAGCTTCACGGCCTGTTCCGGCGCCCGGACGAACGACGTCCTGGCCGGTCAGCTCGGCCCGCTCAACTCCACCACGGGCCTCGTCTCCATCAGCGTGGGCGGCAACGACGCGGGCTTCGCCGACGTCATGACGACCTGTGTCACCTCCACGGACAGCGTCTGCCTCTCCCGTATCAACACCGCGAAGGCCTTCGTCGACTCGACCCTGCCCGGCCGGCTCGACTCCGTGTACTCGGCCATCAGGTCCAAGGCGCCCGCCGCCCGGGTCGTCGTCCTCGGCTACCCCCGCTTCTACAAGCTGGGCCAGACCTGCCTCGGGATGTCCGAGGCCAAGCGCTCCGCCATCAACAACGCCTCCGACCACCTCAACACCGCGCTCGCCAAGCGCGCGGCGCAGCACGGTTTCGTGTTCGGCGACGTGACGTCGTCGTTCACCGGCCACGAGATCTGCTCCGGCAGCTCCTGGCTGCACAGCGTCAACTGGCTGAACATCGGCGAGTCGTACCACCCGACGGCCGCGGGCCAGTCGGGCGGTTACCTGCCGGTGTTCAGGAACGCGGCCTGAGTCCGTCCGCCGCCTGCTCCGACCGTCGGCCGGGCGCCCACGCGCGCTACGGGGCGGTGCCGGGGGAGGTCCCGTCCGTCGGGGCCTCCCCTTCGCACGTCACCGAGAAGGGCACCGCGTCGGACCGGGTGCGCACCGGTCCGCGCACCTCCACACCGATCGCGTCCTCGTACGTCCCGTCCGTGTGATAGGTCGTCACGATCACCCGCTCGTGCTGGACCAGGTCACCGCCCGAGGGGAACGAGAGGGTGCGCCAGCCCGGGTCCGACACCTCGCCGTTCCTCGTCACCCACCGGTAGTCGACCTCCACGGGCACCCGCCCCACCGTGAACGTCGCCGTGAAGGCGGGCATGTCCGCGTCCGGCGGCGGACAGACCCCCGCGTACTCGGTGTGCGCACCCTCGACCGTCACCTCCACGGACTGCGCGGGCGGCGCGGAGGTCCGGCCGCCGGTGGGCGTACCGGCCGGACCGTCACCGTCACCGCCCTCCCCGGCGGTGCCGTCCGTGGCGCCGCCGGGGTCCTCGCCGCCGGTGGGTCCCTTCTCGTCCTCCTCCTGACCTTCCCCGTTCCCGTTCCCGTTCCCGTCCACGGTGGCGTCCGTGGGTCGTACACCGCCGCTGGAGCCGTCCGTCCTCCCGCCCCCGTCACCGCGGTTGACCAGCCCGTACGTCAGACCGGCCAGCGCCAGCGCGAGCACGACGACGCCCGCGACCACGAACAGCGCGGCCCGGCGGCGCCCTCCGGCGCCGCCCGGCCCGTCCGGGGCGTGGGTCGCGGTGGT
>NZ_JAVRHI010000421.1:0-13606 GCF_034105845.1 Streptomyces sp. CRN 30
CCCGGACGCTCGCGGGACGGGCGGCCACCGCGGCCGGAGCCGCCCGCGACGCCGCGAACAGCGCCGCCGAGCACGCCCTGAAGGCCGCCGACGCCGCCGACGAGGCGGCGGACAACGCGGGCAAGGCGGTCGAGTACGCCAAGCGCTCCACCGAGTACGCCAACGCGGCGGTGACGGCGGCGAACGCCGCCGCCGACGCCGTCAAGGAAGCCCAGTCGGTCGAGAAGGCGGCCCGCGAGGCCGAGACCGAGCGCATCGCCGAGGACACCGCGCTCGGCGTCGTCGAGGCACGGCTGCGGGCCCAGGCCGAGACCGACGACACCAAGCGGGCCGACGAGCAGCGCACCCAGGCGGACCGGACCACCGCCGAGATCAAGGACCTCGTCGCCGCCGCCGAGAAGGCCCTCCAGGCCGGTGACACCGCCACAGCGGTCGCGAGCGGCCGCAAGGCCGCCGTCAGGCTCCTGGACGCGACCGGCAGCTGGACCCGGGAGGCCGCCGAGTACGCCCTCTCCGGCTCCGACGACGACGTCGTCAACTGGATCAGTACGGACCGTCTCCTCGCCCAGGGCCAGGACGACCGGGAGAGCGTCCTCACCCTCGCCGAGCTCGGCACGCCCGACATCGCCGAGGCCGCCGCCGAGGCGCTGGCCTCCGGCGACCCCGGGGCGATCAGCGCCTTCCTCAACAGCGGCGTCGTCGAGGCGGCGGCCGACGACAACCGGGTCGCGATCTTCGCGCTGCTGAACTCGAAGCCCGGCGCGGCCGTCAAGGCGGGGGCCGAGGCGGCGCTGAGCGACGGCAGCGCGCGCGCTCTGCATCACTTCCTCACCGTGGAGCTGGCGGCGGCCACCAAGGAGGACGACCAGGTAGAGATCTTCAGCCTGCTCGACTCGGGCGGTCCCTACATGAAGTCGGCGGCCCAGATCGTGCTGGAGGGTTCCGCCCGCATGCGGCGTGCCTTCGTCGTCCGTGACAAGTACGACGTGGCCCGCCTCGATCAGGACCACGCCACCCACGTCGCGGCGGTCCGCGCAGCCATCGCGCATGCCGCGCAGGTGGCCGCGAAGGCCCTGGAGGACGCCGCGCTGGCGTCCAAGGCCGCCGCCGAGGCCCGCCAGGCCGCGTCGGAGGCGACCGAGTGGGCGGCGAAGGCCCGGGGGTACGCCACGGACGCCGAGAACTCGGCGAAGGAGGCCAAGGCCAACGCGGACGAAGCCGACCGCTCGGCCGCCGCCGCGGCCCAGTCCGCCAAGTCCGCCCAGTCTGCGGCGGTCACCGCGCGCGGTGCCGCCCGCTCGGCCAACTACTCCATGACCCGGGCCGCGGCGTCCGCCCGGCAGGCCGTGGCCTCCTCCCTCTCGGCCCAGGCCTCCGCCTCGTCGGCGCGGGCCTCCGCCATCCAGGCCGGCAAGGACGCGAAGGCCGCCGCTGCCGCCGCCACCGAGGCCAGGCAGATCGTGCTGCAGAAGCGGCAGGCCGAGGCCGTCGCGGCGGCACGGAAAGCGGCCCAGGAGGCGAAGCAGAACCAGCAGAACGGGACCAATCCCGCCGACAGACCCGACTACGACGACGAGAACGTCAACGACCCCGACAACACCGGCGACACCAAGTGGTGGGGCCTGTGGCCGAAGGACATGAGCGACCCCAGGGACTGGGCGTCGGCCACCACGCACTGGAGCACGGTGCTCGGCGGTATCTCACTCGGTATCGGCGTCGTCGCCCCGTTCACCGGGCCCGTCGCCCCCATCGTCGGAGGCGTCGCCGTCGGGGTCGGGCTCGTCTCCTGGGGCGTTCAGGGGGTGAGTACCCTGCTGTCCCTCGGCTACGAGGGCGGCTGGAGATCCTCCCAGTTCCGGGAATCGCTCGGGGTCTTCATGCTCGGCGGCATCTTCCAGGGCAAGGGCGCGATCCTGCGCAGCCTGGAGGGAGCGGGTTCCGCGATCTCGGGCGCCGTCAGTGACACGGTGAGCACGGTGGTCGGCCTGCTCACCTGGTGACACCCACCTACGCGGGGTGTTGCGCCCGCACCGCCGACAGTGACCGCGCATCACCCCGCCGCCACACCGAGACCAGCCGCCACGGACGGAGCCCCGCTGTGCTGACCTCTGACTTCTCCCGTACGGACTGGTGGATCGCCGCCTTCGTGGCAGGCACCGCGGCGGCGGTGGCGTTCCGGTCCCTGATCCCCGAGAGGAGGAACAAGTGGGCAGCGGCCCTGCTCCCCCTGGCCGCCGGGCTCGGCGTCGTCGCCGACTCGGTGGTGCGGGGCGACGAGGGGCACGTGCCGCTCCAGCTGTACACGGCGGCCATGCTCGGCCTGGCGCTGACGAGGGTCGCCTTCACCGGCTACATCAGACGCCAGACGGACCGGGTCCGGTCCGGGCAGCCCGTACGCCCGCTGACGGCCGGGCAGTTCACGGTCTTCCTCGTCACCCTCGTGGCCGTCATCCTGGCCATCGCCGTCACCCTCTGAAGCACGCGTGAGGGGCGCCCGGCACCAGCCGAGCGCCCCTCACGCACTTCTACGGTCTATTCCCCCAGCAGCTCCCGCACCCGCTCCTGCCCCACCGCCAGCAGCAGCGTGGGCAGGCGTGGACCCGTGTCGCGTCCCACCAGCAGGTGGTAGAGCAGCGCGAAGAACTTCCGCTGGTCGCCCTTGATCTCCGGCGGGAGCTCCTTGGGCGTGGCGTCGGCGGAGAACCCGGCCTGGACCTTGGGCACGCCGTAGACGAGGTGGGTGAGCCCGTCCAGGGACCAGTGCGCGTCGAGCCCGTCGAGCAGCAGCCGCAGCGAGCCCTGCGCCTGCTCGTCGAGGGACTTCAGCAGCTCGGCGTCGGGCTCGGCCCGCACGATCGTGCGCTGGTCGGCCGGCACGTGGGTGTTGATCCACGCCTCGGCCCTGTCGTACCGGGGCCGCGCCTCGTCGAGCGAGCCGAGCGGGTTCGCCGGGTCGAGCTCGCTCAGGATGCGCAGCGCCTGGTCCTCGTGGCCGGCGGTGATGTCGGCGACGGAGGCCAGGGTGCGGTACGGCAGCGGTCGGGGCGTGCGCGGCAGGTCACCGGCGGCCGTACCCACCGCGCGCGCGTGCGCGGCGACGTCGGCCGGGAGGGCGCTCCCGTCGGCGACCTTGGCGTCGAGCTTGTCCCACTCGTCGTAGAGCCGCTGGATCTCCTGGTCGAAGGCGATCTTGAAGGACTGGTTGGGCCGGCGGCGGGCGTACAGCCAGCGCAGCAGCTGCGGCTCCATGATCTTCAACGCGTCGGCGGGCGTGGGCACGCCACCGCGGGACGACGACATCTTGGCCATCCCGCTGATGCCGACGAACGCGTACATCGGCCCGATGGGCTGCTCGCCGCCGAAGATGCCGACGATCTGGCCACCCACCTGGAAGCTGGACCCGGGCGAGGAGTGGTCCACCCCGCTCGGCTCGAAGATCACGCCCTCATACGCCCAGCGCATGGGCCAGTCGACCTTCCACACCAGCTTGCCGCGGTCGAACTCGTCCAGCCGCACCGTCTCGCCGAAGTCGCAGACGGTGCAGGTGTACGTCAGCTCGGTGGTGTCGTCGTCGTACGCGGTGACGGTGGTGAGGTCCTTCCCGCAGTTGCCGCAGTAGGGCTTGTACGGGAAGTAGCCGGCGGAGCCGGAGCTGCCGTCGTCCTCGGCGGCGGCGCCCGAACCCTCGGCGGCCTCCAGCTCGGCCTCGTCGACGGGCTTCTGCGACTTCTTCGCCTGAGCCTGACCCTGCCCCGCGGGGGCCTTCTTGGTCCGGTACTGGTCGAGGATCGCGTCGATGTCACCGCGGTGCTTCATCGCGTGCAGGATCTGCTCGCGGTAGACGCCGGAGGTGTACTGCGCGGTCTGGCTGATGCCGTCGAACGCGACGCCCAGCTCGGCCAGCGCCTCGACCATGGCGGCCTTGAAGTGCTCGGCCCAGTTCGGGTACGCCGAGCCCTCGGGCGCCGGGACGGAGGTCAGCGGCTTGCCGATGTGCTCGGCCCACGACTCGTCGACCCCGGCGATGCCCGCCGGCACCTTGCGGTACCGGTCGTAGTCGTCCCAGGAGATGAGGTGGCGCACCTCGCGCCCGCGCCGCCGGATCTCGTCGGCCACCAGGTGCGGGGTCATGACCTCGCGGAGGTTGCCCAGGTGGATGGGGCCCGACGGGGAGAGGCCGGACGCGACGACGACGGGTTTGCCCGGGGCCCGGCGCTCCGACTCCTCGATGACCTCATCCGCGAAACGGGAGACCCAGTCGGTGGTCTCGGTGCTCTGAGCCACGATCGGCACGTCCTTCTTTCCTCAATACCGCAGCCGGGACGGTCGCACGGCTGACCGCACCCATTCTCCCAGCTCGGGCCACAACCACGAAAACGCCTTTTCACGGCCGTGCGCGAAGCGCCGCCTGTGGCGGGAACCACGCCACTCGCCCGAGAAAACGGCTTCACCCCCCGTGGGATACTGGCCACATCCACCCGTACCCACGAGGAGAACGGCATCCACTCCATGGCCTCGGTCCAGTCCCTCACCGCCTCCGTCCACCAGCGCCTCGCGAACGCCCTCTCGGCAGCCCTGCCGGAGGCCGCCGACGCGGACCCGCTGCTGCGACGGAGCGACCGGGCGGACTACCAGGCGAACGGCATCCTCGCCCTCGCCAAGAAGGCCAAGGCCAACCCGCGGGAGCTGGCGACCCAGGTCGTCGCCCGGATCGAGTCGGGTGACCTGCTCGCGGACGTCGAGGTGTCGGGCCCCGGCTTCCTCAACGTCACGATCACCGACAAGGCGATCACGGAGAACCTGGCCGCACGGTACGCGGACGCCGACGGCCGCCTCGGCGTGCCGTACGCGGAGCACGCGGGTACCACGGTCATCGACTACGCCCAGCCGAACGTGGCCAAGGAGATGCACGTCGGCCACCTCCGTTCCGCGGTGATCGGCGACGCGGTCGTCCAGATCCTGGAGTTCGTGGGCGAGACGGTGGTCCGGCGCCACCACATCGGCGACTGGGGCACCCAGTTCGGCATGCTCATCCAGTACCTGATCGAGCACCCGCACGAACTGGACCACGAGGGGGGCGAGGTCTCCGGCGAGGAGGCCATGTCCAACCTGAACCGGCTCTACAAGGCCTCGCGCGCGCTGTTCGACTCCGACGAGGAGTTCAAGACGCGGGCCCGGCGCCGGGTGGTCGACCTCCAGGCGGGCGACGCGGAGACCCTCGCGCTCTGGCAGAAGTTCGTGGACGAGTCGAAGATCTACTTCTACTCGGTCTTCGACAAGCTGGACATGGAGATCCGCGACCCCGACGTGGTCGGCGAGTCCGGCTACAACGACATGCTGGACGAGACCTGCCGCCTCCTGGAGGAGTCCGGTGTGGCCGTCGACTCCGAGGGCGCGCTGTGCGTGTTCTTCGACGACGTCAAGGGCCCCGACGGCAACCCGGTCCCGCTGATCGTCCGCAAGTCCGACGGCGGCTACGGCTACGCGGCCACCGACCTCTCCGCCATCCGCGACCGCGTCTTCGGCCTCAAGGCCGACACCCTCCTGTACGTGGTGGACGCCCGCCAGTCCCTGCACTTCAAGATGGTCTTCGAGACCGCGCGCAGGATGGGCTGGCTGAACGACGAGGTGACCGCGGAGCAGCTGGCCTTCGGCACGGTCCTCGGCAAGGACGGCAAGCCGTTCAAGACCCGTGAGGGCGAGACGGTCCGGCTGGTCGACCTGCTCGACGAGGCGATCGACCGCGCCACCGCGGTGGTCCGCGAGAAGGCCGAGAAGGTGGGCCTGACCGAGGAGGAGATCGCCGAGAACGGCCGGTACGTCGGCATCGGCGCCGTGAAGTACGCGGACCTGTCGACGTCCGCGGTACGGGACTACAAGTTCGACCTGGACCAGATGGTGTCGCTCAACGGCGACACCTCCGTGTACCTCCAGTACGCGTACGCCCGCATCCAGTCCATCCTCCGCAAGGCGGGCGAGGCCCGCCCGGCCGCCCACCCGGAGCTGGAGCTGGCGCCCGCGGAGCGCGCCCTCGGCCTGCACCTGGACCAGTTCGGCGAACTGCTCCTCGAGGTGGCGCGGGGCCACGAGCCGCACAAGCTGGCCGCGTACCTGTACCAGCTGGCCTCGCACCTGACCACGTTCTACGACCAGTGCCCGGTCCTCAAGGCGGAGACGCCCGAGCAGGTGGAGAACCGCCTGTTCCTGGTCGACCTGACGGCCCGGACGCTGCAGAAGGGCATGGCGCTGCTGGGCATCAGGACGCCCGAGCGGCTCTGAGGGCGCGCCCGCACCTGTCTCGACATCGCCCGCACGGCCCGCCCCGTTGTCAGTGGCCGCCCTTACAGTCACGGACATGGCGACTCTCCCGAACCCGCTGCCCCGGCTGGGAACCGACCCGAGCGGCCGTTCGCTCGGGCTCAGGCTCCCGCTCGGGCGACTGATCGACGCGACGGACGAGGGTCCGTGGCCCGAACCGCTGCTGTGGCACGGCGAGTACGCGGCGGCCCCCGGCGCCTGGACGGCGCTGGGCTCGCCGGCCGCGCGGGCGGGACTGCTGCCGGTGCTGGTGGAGACCGGGGGTGCGCACGGCGCGCCGGACGAGTGGGAGCTGTCGCCCCGCACGGCCTCGTACCCCGGTGACCACGAGGCCGAGGAGGTACTGGCGGAGATCTGGGGTGAGTACGCGTCGGACGGACCGTTCGGCACCGAGTGGCCCGGCCTCGCCCCCGCCGGTGCGCTCGTCGCCGATCCCGCCGTCCGTGCCGCCGAGGTCGCCGACGCCCTCCTGGCCGACGGGTCCTGGCTCAAGGACCCGCGTCTCGCGCTGGTGCCCGCCCGCCGCAGCGCCGACATACCCGCGGCGATCGGCTGGACGGGCCCGCTGAACCACGAGGACGACGTGGCCCTGCTCTGCTCGGTGCTCCGCTCCTGGGAGGACCGCTTCGGGACACGGGTCGTCGCCCTCACCTTCGACCAGCTGATCGTCTCGGTCGCGGCGCCGCCCACCACCAACGCCGAGGCCGAGGCCGTGGCCGCCGAGCACTTCGCCTTCTGCCCTGACAACCTGACGCAGGGCCGTCACACCACCGTCTCCGCGTACGCGGCCGAAGAGGTGCTCGGGCAGCGCATGTGGTCCTTCTGGTGGGACTAGGGCGCTTCTGGCGGATCCCCGTGGGAGAAGGAGCGGCGTTCGGTGCGTGCGCTGGGGGTGCCCCCTCCGGGCGGTGTAACGGCCGTCGTCCGGGTCGGGTGCCCGTACGGCCCAGCCGCGCTGCTCACAGCGATTGACGACGTTGGACAGGATCGCCTGGCTCTCCGCCGGGCGAAGTCCGCCATCACTTTGCGCTTTAAGTCATCGCTTGCCAACTGACCGGATCCTCCACCGGCCGCCGCACCCCCTCCTCGATCTCCTCCGGCGGGCTGCCCACCACGGCGGGCGGCCTGTTGGTCACCACCGGCTCGCAGCAGCACGGTGTGCCGCGCCGCGAGCGCCGCTCCCAGCGCGGGGGCGCTTTCGGTGGTCGCGTATTGGAGCGCGCGCTCCGGGAGGTGCTCCAGCGCCTCCCGGTAGGCGGCCGCCGGCCCCTCGGTGCCGAAGACCCCGGGCGCGGGCGGCGAACCGTACCCCCGGTAAATACGTGAGTAGTACATCCGCACATTCCGCCATCCGGACGGGTGCGGCACCCCCTAGGCTGCCGCCCATGCTGCCCAGCGTGGACACGGTCGACGAATTGGACGAGGTCGTGCGGGACGAGGCGCTGCTGCGCCCGGCGGTCCAGGACCTCTGTGCGCAACTCGGCCTCGGGAAGATCAGAGTGCTGCGGTTCGAGGAGGGGTCACTGCCGGTGTACGAGGTCGGCGACTCACTCGTGCTGAAGCTGTACCCCGGGTTCGAGTCCGCCGAGGCCCTCAGGGAGGCGCGGGTGCTGTCGCACCTCGAGGGCCGGCTCCCGGTGCCGACCCCCAAGGTGCACGCGGCCGACCTGTACAAGAACAACTGGCGCTACGTCCTGATGTCCCGGCTGCCCGGCGAGGGCCTCGCCCGCACGTGGCGGCGGATCCCGGCGGCCGACCGGGACCGGATCGTCACCGAGGCCGCCGAGGTACTCGCGGCACTGCACGCGGTCGACCCGGAGCCGGTCGCCGACGTCGTCGGACCGGCGGACTGGGGCCGCTTCGTGGCCGTGCGGCGCGCCAACGCGCTCGCCCACCACCGCGCCGCCGGACTGCCGCCGCACTGGCTGGAGCAGATCCCGGACTTCCTGCGCTCCGTCCCGCTCGCGGCGCCGGCGCGCGGCGTGCTGCTGCACACCGAGTTCATCCGCGAGCACCTGATCGTCGACCCGCACGACGGGTGGCGCCTCACCGGCCTGTTCGACTTCGAGCCGGCCATGATCGGCGACCCGGCGTACGACCTCGCGGGCGCCGCCCTCTTCATCACCCGCGCCGACCCCCGGCAGCTCGGCCGCTTCTACGCCGCGTACGGCCGCGCCCCGCACCCCCCGCGCGAACTCCTCGCGCACACCCTCCTGCACGTCTTCAGCGACCTGGTCTGGAGCCTGCGCGAACTCCCCGCCCCACCCCGGCCACGCCTGGACGACATGGCCGAGGCGTGGTTCGGGACGGTCGGCTGACGCGGGCGACCGCGGAAGGTCCGGGGGGGGGACCGCGGAGGTCACTGCTGCTCCCGCTGCTCCTCCTCCTGTACCAGCTGCTCCTGCGCGAGCGTCGTCCCCTCCTCGACCCACCCCGTCCCGTCGATCGGGTGCTCGTACGCGGGACGGCTGTTGTTGCCGCTGGTGCGGAACGGCTTCCCCTGGTCGTCGACGACCAGCGTGCCCTGCCGCGAGCCGCTGGACCACTTGAGCACCAGGTACCAGCTCACGTCGTACGCGGAGGCGTCGGCCCGGATGTAGTAGACCTCCGGGTCCGACTCGCTCACCTTGTACGGGAAGTCGGCACTGCCCGCCTCGGGGTCGACACCGGGGCGGACGGCGTCCAGCGCCACATTGAAGGTGCGGGTCTGGACACCGCCGCCGCAGCCGACGCCGGGATACCCCATGACGTAGTCGTTCCAGGCCAGCGGCGACCGCTTGGCGGCGATACGGACCGACAGGCTCTCCACGACCACCGTCTCCGGCCCGGTCCCCTGCACGGTGAGGGTGATGTACTGCTCGCCGGAGGAGACGGCGCCCTCCGACCGGACGAAAGCGGGCGCGTTCCCCTCGACGGGCGGCGGACCCACCTCGGACGGCGGGCTGTCGATCAGATAACGGGCGAAGCAGGGACTCTCCCAGGTGTACGGCTGGGTGTGCACGGTCAGGGGCGGACCGGACGCGGTGTCGCCGCCCCGCTCCTCGTCCTCGCCGGGTGCCGGGGCACCGGCCCCGCCCGGCCCCACCTCCTCCTCGTCCGTGGCGGACGCGGAGGGCGAGGCCGTGGACGGTGACGGGGAGGCCGACGGAGACGGTGAGGCGTCCTCACCGGCTTCCCCGTTCCCGTTCCCGGACTCGACGGACGCGGCGACCCCGGCGCGATCGGAACGGCCGTCGTCCTTCCCGTCGTCGGTGGGCAGGTTCACGAGGAACGTCACGGCACCGAGCACGGCGGCGACGGCGATCCCGGCGACGACGGCCGTACGGGTACGGCGGCGCCGCCCGCTACCGGGTGCGCCCGAACCCGTTCCCGTTCCCGCTCCTGAGGAGCTGACCAACTCACCCGGGCCCGCCGACTCGTCGGTGGGATGCGCTTCGGGCTTGGGCTCGGGCTTGGGCTCGGGCTTGGGCTTGGGCTTGGGCTCGGGCTTGGGCTTGGGCTCGGGCGCGGGCTTGCGCGCGGGCTCGAGTGCGGGCGCGGGCTCGGGCTCGCCGCCCCCCGCCGATCCCGCCTCGGCCCGTTCCTCATCCACCGTGCCCGGGACGCCGACCGAGGCACCCCCCGGGGCAGTAGCCGCCCCCTCACCGCTCCCCTTGCGCCCCCGCGTCGCATCGGCCAGCACCCACCGCCGGTGCAGCTGGACCAGCTCGTCGGGTGATGCCTTGCAGAGCCGCGCGAGCCGTTCCACGGGCGCGTAGTCCGTGGGTACGGCGTCCCCGTTGCAGTACCGGTGCAACGTCGACGTACTCATGTGGAGTCGCTTGGCGAGCGCCCCGTAACTGAGTCCGGACCGCTCCTTCAACTCCCGCAGCGTGGCCGCGAACGCAGCCGCCGCATCGACCTCCGACACCATTCCTCCATCCCCCGTGTCCCATTCCGCCGTTCCAGGCAAGGGTCGTCCCCGCAGGTCAGGGCCCGTTTCAGCGTTCCAGCGTCCCTGATGGCCCGCCGGGTGTGGCGGCCGGGACGGACCGCCCCCCAAGCTGTGGTCATCCAAGCACGCCGCTCCCGGCAGCCGGTCGAGCGGTTCGCTACAACCCACCTACACAACAGGGGACCCCGTCATGCGCGCCTTCCGCACCTCCGCCCGTCCCGCCCGTTCCGCCCGTTCCCGCGGCGGCCTGTTCACCGTCTCCGCCGTCGCACTCGCCGCGCTCTCCCTCACGGCCTGCCAGAGCGGGACGGGCGTACAGGACGAGGGCGCCTCGCAGCCCGCCCCGACGGCGACCGCGAAGCCCGCGGGCAACGACGAGGCGAAGGAGAACGCGAACGAGGAAGCGGCGGAGGGCGGCACCGGCTCGGCCGCCAACGCCTCCCAGGCGAAGGACTCCGGATCGAACACGGGCACGAGCACCAGCACGGGCTCCTCGAACTCGAACTCCGGCTCGTCCTCGTCCTCCACCTCGTCCAAGGGCTCGGCCGACGAGGACCCGTACGCCCCCGAGAACCGCGACATCTGCAGCAGCTCCAACACCCGGGTCACCGTCCAGGAGGTCTCCCGCCCCCTGAACCACATGCTGGTCACCGTCACCAACAAGGGCAGCAAGCTCTGCGACCTCCCGTACTACCCGTACGTCCGCTTCGGCCAGGTGCAGTGGGCCCCGCAGATCGCGGAGTCGACCAAGCCCCAGGCCGTGGTGACGCTCGCCCCGGGCGAGTCCGGCTACGCGGGGGTCATGCTGGCGTCCGCCGACGGCAGCGGGGAGAACGGCGAGACGGCCAAGAAGGTCTCGATCGGCTTCCAGGACCTGAACGGCGACGGCGCCGGCTCCACGACGGTGAACCTGCCGGGCGACGGCGTGTACTTCGACAGCACGCTGCGCGTGACGTACTGGCAGCAGACGCTGGAGAACGCGCTGTTCTGAGAAGCCGCCTGACATGTTCGGCGATCGCGTCTCCGCCTTCACTCGACCTTCCTCGCGATGTCAGACCCGAGGGATAACCTGTGCCGATCATGGATGCAGGGGGCCGGGTCCCGTACCCGGACGCATGGGAGGGGAACCACATGAAGCTGAGACGCATCGCCGTCCTCGCGGCTGCCGCCGTGGTCGGCTCGACCGTCCTCACGGCCACGCCCGCACTCGCCGCCCGGGAGAACCCGCGGGTCGAGGCGTCGCACCACGCGCCCGGGGAGAGCGCGACCGACACCACCGACGTCTCCTCGGGCTTCACCCAGGGCCCGGACATCTGGATGGATTCCTCGGTCCCGACGAGATTCGAGCCCGGCGGGGAGCTGCAGGAGCTGACCGTGCTGGTCGACAACGGGGACCGGGCCCCGGTGTCCGGTTACGTTCCGGCCATCGGCATCTCCGACGAGACCGGCGCGCTGAAGGCCTCGCACATCACGGCCGAGGTGCAGGGCCCGGACGGCGAGTGGCACCGGGCGGAGCTCCGCCTCGACCGCGGGCCCGGTGCCTTCGAGATCGAGCTCGGCAGCTACGACATGGGCTCCGGCGAGGGATACTTCCTGAGCGCGCGGCTCGGCTTCACCTCCGACGCTCCGCACGTCCCGATCGAGGTGTACGTCACCGGCGAGGGCAGCAACGCGGACGGCGACGTCGTGTCGGTCGCGAACTGGTACCCGAGCGCGGTCGGTGACGTCGCGCCGGGTGACGGGGGCGGGGACGAGGACGGGCCGATCTATCTCGAGGGCGCGAAGATGACGCTGGAGGGCGTCCCCGCCTCCGGTTTCGTCGCCGGGGCCGACTGGACCGAACTGACGATGCACGTCGACAACACCGGCCTGATAGCCGTCGACGAGCCCGGATACTCCGTCGGCGTGAACATCACACGCGCGCTGGGAGTGGGCGACTGGCTCGAGGCATCCCAGATCAAGTTCGAGGTATACGGCCCGGACGAGAACGGCGTCGAGGGCTGGCACCCCTCCGAGGCCGACGGAGACGAGGAGCTCCACGGTGTGTTCGTCGGCAGGCTTCCACTCGCCGCGGACGAGAAGACCGAGGTCAAGCTCCGGATGCGCTTCACCGAGGACGCGGCGCCCGGTCCCTTGAGCCTGCACATGGTCGGCTGGGGCTCCCACGAGGACACGAACACGTCGTACTCGTCCGACACGCCGCCCTATCGCACGAAGCTCGTCGCCGCCCAGTAGGTTCCCGGCACCGACGAAGGGGGCCCCGCACCGGGCGGGGCCCCCTTCTCGTACGGACGTACGGCCGACGACTACCGCAGCTTCTGCGCGACCTCGGTGGCCCAGTACGTGAGGATGTTCCGCGCCCCGGCCCGCTTGATCCCGAGCAACGACTCCAGGATGGCCCCGTCCCGGTCGATCCACCCCTTCTCGGCGGCGGCCTCGATCATCGAGTACTCGCCGGAGATCTGGTACGCGGCGACCGGCACGTCCACGGCGTCCGAGACCCGGGCGAGGATGTCGAGGTAGGGCCCGGCCGGCTTGACCATCACCATGTCGGCGCCCTCCGCCAGGTCGAGCGCCAGCTCGCGCATCGACTCGCGGGTGTTCGCCCCGTCCTGCTGGTACGTCTTGCGGTCACCCCGCAGCGAGGATCCGACGGCCTCCCGGAAGGGCCCGTAGAACGAGGACGCGTACTTGGCGGTGTACGCGAGGATGGCGACGTCCTCGCGCCCGATCTGATCGAGAGCGTCACGGATGACCCCGATCTGCCCGTCCATCATTCCGCTCGGCCCGACGATGTGCGCACCCGCGTCGGCCTGCACCTGAGCCATCTCGGCGTACCGCTCCAGGGTGGCGTCGTTGTCGACGCGCCCCTCCGCGTCCAGCACACCGCAGTGCCCGTGGTCGGTGAACTCGTCGAGGCACAGGTCGGACATGACGAGCAGCTCGTCCCCGACCTCGGCCCGCACGTCCCGCAGCGCGACCTGCAGAATCCCGTCCGGATCGGTCCCGGCGCTCCCCAGGGCGTCCTTCTTCGACTCCTCCGGCACGCCGAACAGCATGATCCCGGAGATCCCGGCCTCCACCGCGTCCAGCGCCGCCTTCTTCAGGCTGTCCCGGGTGTGCTGCACGACCCCGGGCATCGCCGCGATCGGCACGGGCTCGTTCACACCCTCCCGCACGAAGGCGGGCAGGATGAGGTCGGCGGGGTGCAGCCTGGTCTCGGCCACCATCCGACGCATCGCGGGGGTGGTGCGAAGCCGACGAGGCCGTGTTCCGGGAAAGGATCCGTACTGCGTCATGCCTTCCACGCTACGCCTGTCCCACATGCACCTTTACCGACGCGACGTCGGCCCT
>NZ_JAVRHI010000422.1:0-12192 GCF_034105845.1 Streptomyces sp. CRN 30
GCCCAGGCGGCGCAGCTCCTTGCGCAGGGCGGCCGGCACGGCGGGCGGACGCGGAGCGGCGGGCACCGGCGGACGCGGCGGCACGGCGTCGTCCGTCAGCAGCCGGACGAGCGACTCCAGCGACCTGCCGTCGAGCAGTCCGTGGTGGGCGAACAGGACCAGCGCGTGCTCACCCTCCGGCGTCGCGTCCTCCGCCACGACCAGCCGCCAGAGGGGTCGGTCGGCGGGCAGCGGACGGCTGACACCGGCGGTCAGGACGGACTCCAGCCCCTCGCCGGCGGTGGCGACGACATGGTCGGCCGGATCGAACGGCCCGGCGGGCGACCAGTGGTGACCCGACAGCGCGGCCGGTCCGGCGGGCTGCCCGAGGACCCAGCTCATGCGCTCCAGGCGGCCCCAGCGGGCACCGACCCGGGACCGCACCTGCGCCAGGTCCGGCGGGTCCCCGGCGAACAGCGCGGCGATGCCGATGGTCCCCGGCTGTCCGCTGCGAATGTGCCCTTGGTCCACTACCGACAGCCTCATCTGGTGGGTTGCCTTTCCTCATGCGCTCGGGCACCGCTGCCGGCTGCCCTCCAACGACTTCGTCGTCCCCGTGCCCGTCCCGTACCGTCCGGTGTCCGTCCGGTTCGCGTCCGGGTTCCGGTGGGGTCCGGTACGGCCCCACCGCCAGCCCTCCTCCGTTGCGGACCGTCCCCCGCGGTCACCCGTGCGGCGAGGCGAACACGACACAGGCGTTGTGACCGCCGAAGGCGAAGCTGTTGCTGATCACCGGCCCGTCCGGGAGCTTGCGGGGCGCGCCCGTGACCACGTCCAGCGCGCACCGCGGGTCCAGCCGCGCGAGGTTGGCGGTGGGGGGCGCCAGCCCCTCGCGCACGGACAGGACCGCGATCACGGCCTCCAGCGCCCCCGCCGCTCCCAGCGAGTGGCCCGTCACCGACTTGGGGGCGGTGACGGGCACGGCGGCGGTGCCGAAGACGGCGTTGACCGCCCGTGCCTCCGCGACGTCGTTGAGCTCGGTGCCGGTGCCGTGCGCGTTGACGTGCGCGACCTCGTCCGGGCGGAGGCCCGCGTCGGCGAGCGCCAGCTCCATGCAGGTCCGGGCACCGGTGCCGTCCGGATGCGGGGCCGTGAGGTGGTGGGCGTCGGAGGTGCGTCCGTACCCCTCGAGCGTGGCGTGGATCCGGGCCCCCCGCGCGCGGGCGAGGTCGAGCCGCTCCAGCACCAGGAACGCGGCCGCCTCGGCGAGCACGAAACCCCGCCGGTCCGCGTCGAACGGCCGGGACGCGCCGGCCGGGTCCTCGGTTCCGGTGGCCATCGCGCCGGCCCGGCCGAAGGCCAGCGCGGTCGTGGGCGTCAGGGGTGCCTCGTGCCCTCCGGCCACCACCACGTCGGCGCCGCCCGCCCGGATCATCTGCAGGGCCTCACCCACCGCGTGGGTGCCTGAGGCACACGCGGTCGAAAGGGTGAAACCGGGCCCGGTGATCTCGTGCCTGGCACTGATCCAGTACGCCCCCGCGTTGTGCATCAGCCGGGGCACGTAGAGCGCGGAGGGACTGCCGATCCCGCTCTCCTGGGTGCTGACCCCGCCGTAGCCGGTGCCGGTGACCACCGCCCGCCGCACCGGCGGGGCGTCGAGCCCGCCGGCGTCCCGGACGGCGTCCGCGGCCGCGCACAGGGCCAGCTGCACGGACCGGTCCGTGCGCCGGATCTCCTTCACGGTCAGGCAGGACCCGGGGTCGAAACCGGGCACGGCACCCGCGGGACGGACGACGGCGCCCTCGTCGTCGAAGGCGTGCAGGGACGTCGCGGAACGGGCCTCGAGCAGGCGCTCCCACAGCGCCGCCGGGGTCGCTCCGGCGGCACACCGTACGCCCAGGCCCGTGACCGCGACCGCGTCGTGCCGAGTCATGCGACGGCCCGCCTCCGGTCGTCGTCCGAGGCGCGCTGTCTGACGATGAGGTCCGCCACGTCACCGACCGTGGCCACCCCGGCGGTCTTCGCCGCCTTGAGGGACACCCCGAACAGTTCCTCCACGGCGGCTTCCAGTTCGGTGACGTCCAGGCTGTCGGCTCCCAGGTCGGCGACCAGCCGGGCCTCCGGCACCACCGACTCCGGCGGCACCGACATCACCTGCGCGCACAGAGGGTTCAACGCCTCCATGACGTCCCGATGTGCAAGGTCCATGCAGTTCTCCCATCTCCCGCTGCCGCACCGGATCGTGGTGCGGCCTCGTTCTTCCTGGCCGGCGGCGCGTCCGCGGCGAGCGGTGCTCCCACGGCGGTGCGCGCCGGCCGTCGGCACAGCGGAAGCGGGACACCTTCAACGGGCGCCCCGTCCCGCTCAATTGGTTCTGCTCGCTCGACGGCCAACGACCACGACCGAGACGCAGTTACTCGGGCGGCCGGCCGATGGCACGTTCAGGTGACCCGGTGAGCGGTGGGAGCGCGGCGGTCCGTACGCGGGACCGAGCACTGGATCTGGCTTTCGGATTCCTGGACCCCCGGCGTGCGCCCCACGGGCGAGGGACCGCCGGGGCCGTGCGTCACCGAGCGGTCTGCGCCGCCCTGATCGCGGCGGCCGTGGCGGCCGGGTCGTAGGCGGGGCCGGAGACCCCGTCGATCAGCAGGGCGGTCCCCTCCATGTGCCGGGTGCGCAGGGGCAGTATCTCCTGGTAGGCCGGGGACGCGTACCAGGCGCGGGCCTCGGCCAGCGACGGGAAGGCGATGACGACGAGCGCCCCCGGCCAGTCGCCCTCGACCGCGTCCCGCTCGGGCGCCCCGTGCACCAGGAAGCGCCCGCCGAAGGGGTCCAGGGTGCCCTGGATGGTCTCCATGTAGGTCAGGACGTCCTCGTGGAGGTGGGCCGGCGGGTGGAGGTCGGCGATGGCGTAGGCGGGCATGACGGCTCCTGTTCCCTGGCGCGCTCTTCCGCGCGAAGCTGCGGTGTGCGGTACGACCACCACACTGCCGGGGGCCGGGACGCGGGTCGATTACCCGGGGGGTAAGGACGGGGCGGGGGGTGGCGATGCCCCGTGGCACCATGCGTGCACATCGGGGTGGGGACGGGGGCGGTGTGGCGGGCAGACCGAGGATCAAGGACGTGGCGGAGTACGCGGGCGTCTCCCCGAAGACCGTCTCGAACGTGATCAACGACTACGAGCACGTGTCGGAGCGGACCCGGGCCGCCGTCCGGGAGGCGATCGACGCGCTCGGCTACCGCGTCAACCTCGCGGGACGCCAACTGCGCCGGGGCCGTACCGGCGTGATCACCCTGGCCGTCCCGGAACTGGACGTCGCCTACTTCGCGGAACTGGCCAAGTACGTCATGGCGGAGGCCGACCGGCGCGGGCGCACCGTGCTGCTCCACCGGACCGGTGCGGTGCGCGAGCGCGAACTGGCCGCGCTGCACGGCTTCGACGCGCAGTTCTGCGACGGTGTCATCCTCAGCCCGCTGTCCCTGCGGCCCGGGGACCTCGCCACCCACGACCGCCGGCTGCCGGTGGTCCTCCTCGGGGAGCGGCCCGCGGAGGGCGCCACCGACCACGTCGGCATCGACAACGTGCGCGCCGCGCGCGAGGCCGCCGAGCACCTGCTGTCCCGGGGGCGCCGCCGCATCGCGGTCGTCGGCGGAGCCGTCCGCGGCCGCCAGGGGACGGACCGGCTGCGCACGGACGGCTGCCGGCAGGCGCTGGAGGCGGCCGGCCTCGGCCTCGACGCGGCACTGGTGGTCCCGGTGGACGCGTACCACTGGCGGGACGGGGCCCGGGCGGCGGCCGGGCTGATGGGCCGTCGGGAGCCGCCGGACGCCCTGCTGTGCCTGAACGACCACCTGGCGCTGGGAGCGCTCCGCGCGCTGCACGAGGGCGGCCGCGCGGTGCCCCGGGACCTGGACGTGGTGGGCTTCGACGACGTCGAGGCGTCGCGGTTCAGCGTGCCGAGCCTGACCACGGTCGCTCCCGACAAGGAGGAGATCGCGCGAACGGCGGTGTCCTTGCTGCTGGAGCGGATCGACGACCCGGAGCCGGGGCCGCCGCGGGACCATGTCGCCGGGCACCGGCTCAGGGTGCGGGAGAGCAGCGGTGGGGGACCGGCGGGGTGAGCCCGCGGCGGCGTGCCGGTCACGGCCGCAGCGACCGCCGCAGCCGCTCGAACGCGGTGGGGCGCGGCCGGTCGGTCAGCACGTCGCGGATGCGCAGGGCGCACTCGGCCGGGCTGTGCAGACTCGTGTCGATGTCCAGGTCGTGCACGCCGTGGGCGTGCACGTGGTCGTACTGGGTCGCGGCCAGTCCGTGCTGCCGGTCGCCGCGTTCCCGCTCGCGGCGTTCCAGCTCGGGCAGCGGGCAGTGCACGCCGATCAGCACCGTGTTCTGGGGGTCGAGCAGGTCGAGCAGGTCGAGCAGCCGCCAGGGGCTGCTGAGCGGGTAGTCGACGACCAGGCGGTTGCCGCCCGCCGCCATGCCGGCGACGGCACGGTGGAAGCCCTTGCAGGTGCGGTCGATCTCGGCCTGGACGTCGTCGCCGGGCAGGGCGTGGCCCCCGCGCATGCCGTGGAACGCGTCGACCGGCATGTGGAACCACGTCCCGTCGAGAACGCTGAGCAGTTCCCGGGCGATGCTGGTCTTGCCCGAGCTGGAGGTGCCGTTGAGCAGGATCACCGTGCCGCCGGCCGTGGTGTCGGGGATGCGCGCGTGGACCGGCTCCGCCGGGCCGGTCACCGTCTCGGTCGTCATCTGCTTCCTCCGTGGTCACTCCGCCCCTCGGGGCGGGGATCTCCCCCCTTCGGGCGGGAGAGCGTCAAGGTGATCCTAGGCACCGCGGAGCCGGTCCGGCGGGCGGGCGCGGTACGACTGACCGGTCGGCGGCCGACGGGAGGCGGCTGGCCCGCTAAATCGAGCCAAATGGGCATTTTGGCGCCAACTCACGGTCCGATCGAAGCGGCACAGCTGATTCCGCGCTACACAGGAAGACCGGGGTGAACGTTCCTGCTTTGCCGCGTCCGTCCGCCAGGGCGGGGGTGGCCCGACAGGGGGTCCTGGCCATGAGCCTGACCATCAACATGGCGCTGCTGCTGGCCGTCGTCATCATCCTGCTGTTGTTCCGCCCGGTGCAGGCGAGGAAGCGGTGGGACCAGTTCCTGGTCGTCGTCCTCTCCGTCATCCTGGGCGTGCTGTTGGCGCCGACCGACTTCGGGCGGTCGATCATCAACGGCCTCGGTCAGTTGACGCAGAGCTTCTCGTAGGCCGTCCGGTGCGCAGGGCCGGGCGGCCGAGCGGCTCTCACCGCGTGAGCCGTCGGCGCTTCGACGCCGCGACCAGTTCCGGGACGGTGGCCAGTTTGCCGCGCGGTCTGCCGTCGTCCGCGCCGCGGGCGAGTTCGGCGCGCTCGATGGCGGCGAGCCCGCGCGCGTCGACCAGGTCACGGCCGCGGCGCCGCACCAGACGCCGGAACGCCCTCGACGAGCCGGGCGGTGTCGGCAGCGCACCCGCGACGGCGTCGGCCAGCAGCGTGCCGACGGTCTGCGCGGCGCAGGCGCGGTTGGCGCCGATGCCGCCGGAGGGACCCCGCTTGATCCACCCCACGACGTACGCGCCCGGCTGCCCCACCACCCGGCCGTTCTCATGCGGAATCGTTCCTGCATGTTCGTCGAACGGCAGTCCGGGTACGGGAGTTCCCCGGTAGCCGATCGCCCGGAGCAGCATCCCGGTCCGGATGTCGACGTCACCCCCGCCGGCGGGCCCGGTGACCCGCACCGCGTGGACGGCCTCGGCGCCGTCCCCGCCCCCGTCCGCACCGAGCGCCTCCACGGGTGCGGAGTGGAAGCGGAGGACGATGCGGCGCCCGGCGGGCGGCGGGCCCGACCAGTCGACTCGCGCGCGGGGGACGTCCCTGAGCAGGGCCGCCTTGTCATGCGGCGAGGCCGCGTCGATGACCGCGCCGGCCCGCGGGTCGTGGTCGTCGACGACCAGCGTCACGTCCGGGAGCTGGGTGAGGGCGAGCAGTTCGGGACGGGTGCAGGCCGCGTCCTCGGGGCCGCGGCGCCCGAGCAGGACGACCTCGCGCACGGCGCTGCGGCGCAGGGCCTCGAGCGCGTGCCCCGCGATGTCGGTGCCGGCCAGGTCCTCGGGGTCCGCGACCAGGATGCGGGCCACGTCGAGGGCGACGTTGCCGTTGCCCACCACGACGACCCGTTCCGCGGAGAGGTCGACCGCGTCGGGCGCGACGTCGGGATGGGCGTTGTACCAGGCGACGAAGGTACGGGCCGGGACACTGCCGGCCAGGTCCTCGCCGGCGATGCCCAGGCGCCGGTCACCGGAGGCGCCGACCGCGTACACGACGGCGTCGTGGTGCGCGGCCAGCTCCTTCGCACTCACGTCCTCGCCCACGCGCAGCCCGAGCAGCATCCGTACCCGCGGGTGGTCGTGCAGACGGGCGAACGTGTCGCCGACCTTCCGGGTCGAGGGGTGGTCGGGCGCCACGCCGTACCGTACGAGGCCGCCGGCCACCGGCAGCCGGTCGATCAGGGTCACCTCGGCGCCGGTGTGCAGGAGCAGGTCCTCGGCGGCGTACATGCCGGCCGGACCGGTGCCGACGACCGCGACGCGGAGCGGCGGGAAGTCGGCGGGCAGCGTGCGCGCGAACACCGGCGCGCCCCAGGGGTGGAAGTTGGGGCTGTCGGCGGCCACCTCGTCGGGCGCCGCGTCCGCGTAGTACGCGGCGTTGATGTCGGCGTACGCCGCGCGCGGGCCGGTGAGCGCGTCCACGGGGAAGATCGCGTCCACCGGGCAGGCGTCGGCGCACGCACCGCAGTCGATGCAGGACCTCGGGTCGATGTACAGCATCTCCGTGCTGCCGAAGGAACGTTCCTCCGGAGTCGGGTGGATGCAGTTGACCGGGCAGACGGCCACGCACGTGGCGTCGCTGCAGCAGGTCTGGGTGATGGCGTAGGTCATGGTCCCTGGGATCCGTGTCCGGGTGAGCGCCCTAGATCAGGGCGGCGCGCTTGTAGAAGGCCAGGGCCGGCCGGGTGAGGAGCCGGCACGAGGCCAGGAACTCCATGAGGCCGGCGCAGCTGGAGCGCATCATCGCCTTGTGGTGCTCGTTGGCCCGGGCCTCGGCCAGCGCGCGCTTCTCGTCCAGACCCGCGTTGGCGTACACCTTCCGGTTCACCATGCTGGTGACGATGACGTACGCGGACACCGCGATCAGGAGCGCGTGGACGTTCCGGCGGACCCGCCCCGCCTTCGCCAGGTGCCTGCGCGTCTCCTCACGCGCGAACTTCATGTGCCGGGACTCCTCGACGACATGGATGTTGTTGATGGTGCGCACGAACGGTACGACCCGCTCGTCCCGCATCCAGTCCCGCTGCATGACGTCCAGGACCTCCTCGGCGACCAGGATCGCCGCGTAGGCGGCCTCGCCGAACGCGGTGGTCTTGAAGAGCCGGCCGAGCTCGACGGCGACCCGGCGCGGGCGGTACGCCGGTGCGCCCAGCTTGCGGGCGCCGCGGGCGAACATGATCGAGTGCCGGCACTCGTCGGCTATCTCGGTGAGGGCCCACTGCACGCGATCGTCGGTGGGGTCCTTCGCGTAGATGTCACGCAGGATCAGCTGCTGCAGGATCATCTCGAACCAGATGCCGGTGCTGGCGACGGAGGCGGCCTCCTGCCGGGTCAGCTCCTTGCGCCGGTCCTCGGTCAGTTCGGCCCAGTACGCGGTGCCGAACAGGGTGCTCCACTCCGGGCTCGCGCCGTGGAAGTCCTTGTCCAGCGGCGTCTCCCAGTCCACCTCCGTCGCCGGGTCGTAGGACAGCGTCGCCGACGAGTCGAGCAGTCGCCTGGCGACACCGGGGCCGCTGCGGGCGTCGTCCTGGAATTCCGGCCGGGCCGTGCTGCTTGCCATGCTCCCCACTCCTCGTTCAGAGCCACCGCGTCTTCCGGACGGCGACCCCGGCGGGGCCACCGTCGACCGTTGTTAGACGGAATGTATAACAAGGGACGCGGTCGGCCTACCCCTCGGTAGGGATCAGTCGGTGAGCACCTCGACACAGCCGGGCCGACGGGAATCGCAGGGGAGTCGGGGCGATGACCGGTGCGTGGACGCGCTGCCGGTCACGCCACCTCCTGGTGCCGCGGCCCCCGCGCTCAACGCGCGCGGAGGTACGCCTCCAGTTCGGCGGCCCCGGCCAGCATCGCGCGCCCGCCGACAACCTCCTCGCCGTCGCCGGGCGTGGCCCGGCACTGGTGCACGCCCACAACAGCCATCTCCAGCGGCAGCGGAGCACGGTGCGGATGGGCGGCCGGCGGCTCGAGTGGTGGGGCGCCGGCGCACTGGTCGACACCCACCTCGGCGACGGGTACGGCTTCCTGGCGACGGCCCTCGGCACGATCCGGCACCAGGGGGTGGACACCCCGTCGCCGGACACCGTCGAAGGGCCCCTGTACGCGCTCCCCGCGCTCTCCGAGGACAGCTGCCTCGTCGACGCGCCCCGGCTGGCCGCCTCCCTGGGCGCCGGCCCGCCGCCCGCCGCCCGCGTCTCCCCCTGGTTCGGCTACGCGCCCCTCGAACCGGCCCACCTGGCCGCGACCGACGGCATCGTCTTCGTCAAGGACGTCCCGCGGAGTTGATGCCGCCGGGCGGACCGGCGCGCAGCGGCAGCCCCCGGCGGGGCTGTCGAGCCCCGCCGGGGGCTGCCGCTGCGCCATGACCCGGGTCCCGGTCGCCGGCCGGGTGTCCCGGTCCCCCAGCTGAACGGTCCCTCAGTCGAACAAACCCCTCAGTCGAACAAGCCCCTCAGCCCCTCATGCCTTACTCCTTGCACCGTTGAGTCGCCCCGCAGTCAGTCGAACGGCACGGTGATGCAGGCCAGCCGCGCCCCGGCCGTGCCCGCGTGCCCGGGATGGGTCATCGTGGCGTGCTCATGGATGATCACGGACCTGGCCTGACCGGTGCGGAAGCGCCAGTCGACCGTGGACCGGGAGGCGGCGTCGCCGCCCGCGTCCGTGGTGAAGTCGAGCCACACCTCGTTCTTGCGGTTGGCGTACGCGGGATCCACCGAGGGCTGCACCGGGTCCACCCGGTTCTGGTAGTGCGGGCCGGCGTCCTCGGGCTTGGCGCCGCACGGCTCGGTGTGGATGTGGGCGCCGTAGGTGCGGTTCGGCTCGAGGTCCTTCACACCGAGGTCGATCGTGGTCGTACCGTCCCGGTTCGACCACTGCGCCACCACGGCGCGGCTCCCCTTCGGCACGGCGGACCGGTCGTAGGTGATGGCGTCCTCCGGTGAGACGCCGAAACGTTCGTGGACCACCACGCTCGGCTGGTGCGTTCCCCCGGTCGGCAGGGCCGCCACCGCTACAGCCAGGAATGTCGCGACTAAGGACATCAGTGCTCCATCTCTCCGGGAACTCTTGCGCCCGCCATGAACCCTGGCTTCTGCCGAGCACCTCGCACCACCGGATAACGAGCCATGCGGGGAGGTCCGCCACCGGCACGCCCGTCGCGGACGGCCGCTGCCGCCCCAGCAGACGACGGCGGCGCGGGGACGGGGACAGCCGGACTGGCCGGTGCCGCCGTCCCCGCCCGGCGGCCGCGCCCGCGGCGCCCGCCTCCGCCGCGGTCCCGTGCCGGACCCGTCGTGCCGTGTCGGCGGCGCCGGGCACCGTACGCGGGCAGGCACCGGGCGGTGCGCGGACGATCCGGTAGGGGTCCACATCGCGCTGGGTGACCCGTTCCCGCCGCGGCAGCGGGCGGGCCGCCGACCTGGCTCAGCCCCCGACCGGCGGGAACGCCTCCCGCATACGCACGAGCAGGGCGCTCGCCGCCGGGGTGGTGGGACCGTCCGACGGCCAGGCGAGGGCGACCCGTGCGGAGATCGGGTGGGACGAGCCGGAGCGTGCGCAGCCCCGGGGCGGCCGCCGCCTCGGCCGGTACGTCCGGGAGGACGGCCACCCCGAGGCCGGCGGCCGCGAGGCGGGCCAGCAGGGCCGGTGCGGCGGCCTCGAAGGCGTTGTGCGGCCGGAGGGCCGCCCGCCTGCAGGCGTTGTCCAGGGTGCCGCGCGAGCCGGTGCCGCGCGGCAGGCTGATCAGGGGACGGCCGGTGAACGCGGCCAGGGGGAGCGTGCTCCGGTCGGCGGGGACGAGCAGCGGGTCGCCCACGGGCACCGCGGCCACCAGCGGCACGTCGACCACGATCCGGAGGTCGGCCCCGGGCGGCGGGTCGGCCTCGGTGACCCCGGCCAGGGCGAGGTCGAGCTCACCGCGGCGCAGGGCGGTGCGCATGCGCGCCGACGTGTCCTCCCTGAGCACCGTCTCGACCCCCGGGTGCTCCTCGTGGAAGCCGGCCAGCACGGCGGCCACGTCGAACTCCTCGGCGGCCGCGCCGGAGACGAGACCGATGGTGACCTGCCCCCGGACGAGACCGGTGAACTCGTCGACCGTCTGCCGCATGCCCTCCACGGCCGCGAGCGCCGCCCGCGCGTGGGGGAGCACCGCCTCACCCACCGCCGTCGTGGTCACGGTCCGGCCGGAGCGGTCCAGCAGGGGCCGCCCGAGCTCCCGCTCCGGCTGCCGGATCTGCGCGTTCACCCCGGGCTGGGCGAGGTGAAGACGCTCGGCGGCACGGGTGAAGCCGCCCCACTCGACGACGGCCAGAAGGTACTGCAACTGGCGGAGCTCCATAACCGGAAGCCAGCCGCAGGAAGAACTGTCTCCTGAACTCATGACCCACCGTCAACCACGCTGCTGATCATGGGAAGCAGCGCCCCGCCACCCCGGTGTGGCGCCGCTGCGCGGCCCCGCCCCGACCGTACGCTGACCACGCTGGGTGACGGATCCGCAGGGGGACACCGGCCCGCTCCGGAAGCGCGGCGAGTGCCGGCTGCCGGGCCACAGGGCCCGTTTCCCCTCCGGCCGCCTCCCGGCCTCCCCGGACCTCGGCGAAGGCGCAGGCGCAGGAGATGGAAGACGACCACACCTCGACGATGCCGACGGCCGTACCGGCAGGGGTACGACACCGTCCACCGCGCACCGCCGCCGGCGGCCCCGGTACCGGGGCCGCCGAGGACGTACGACGCGGGCTGCCCCGTACCGACGTGGCCCTGGCCGATCCCCGGCTGGCCGCCGCCGCGGACCGGCTGGGGCGCGGGCTCGTGAAGGCGGTGGTGGCCGGAGCGCAGGAACGTGCGCGGGCCGGTGAGATCCCTCCCCACCAGGTCACCGAGGAGGCGGTGGCCGCGCTGCCCGCCACCGCCTCCCGGCTACGGCCCGTGATCAACGCGACCGGGGTGCTGCTCCACACCAACCTGGGCCGGGCCCCGCTGTCCGCGGCGGCGTGCGAGGCCGTGCTCGCCGCGAGCGGCACCACGGACGTCGAACTCGACCTCACCACGGGCGCACGTTCCCGGCGGGGCCGGTCGGCGATCGAGGCGCTGCTGGAGCGGGTGGAGCCCGCGGAGGCCGCCCACGTGGTCAACAACGGCGCGGCGGCGCTCGTGCTGGCGGCCACCGCACTGGCCCGGGGCCGGGACATCGTCGTCAGCCGGGGCGAGATGGTGGAGATCGGGGACGGTTTCCGGCTGCCGGACCTCCTCGTGAGCACCGGCGCCCGGCTCCGGGAGGTCGGCACGACCAACCGCACCACCCTCGCGGACTACGCGGCGGCCGTGACCGCGGAGACCGGTTTCGTCCTCAAGGTGCACCCCTCCAACTTCCGCGTCACCGGCTTCACCCGCGACGTCGGCGTCGCCGACCTCTCCCGGCTGGGCGTCCCCGTGGTCGCGGACATCGGCTCGGGGCTGCCCGCCCCCGAACCGGCGCTCCCGGGCGAGCCGGACGCGACCACCTGGCTGCGTGCCGGCGCCGCCCTGGTGACCGCCAGCGGCGACAAGCTGCTGGGCGGCCCGCAGTGCGGCCTCCTGCTGGGCCACGCCGAGCTGGTGCGGCGGCTCGCCCGGCACCCCCTCGCCCGCGCACTGCGCGTGGACAAGCTGACCCTCGCCGCGCTGGAAGCCACCCTGCGGGGCCCCGCGACCCCGGTCCACGCCGCCCTGCACGCGCAGCTCGGGCGCCTCAGGGAGCGTGCCGAGCGGCTGGCCGCGCACCTCCGCCACCAGGGGCTGGACTGCCTGGCGGTGGACAGCGAGGCGGTGATCGGCGGCGGTGGTGCGCCCGGGGTCACGCTGCCGAGCGCCGCGCT
>NZ_JAVRHI010000423.1:0-15074 GCF_034105845.1 Streptomyces sp. CRN 30
CCTGCCGGAGCGCCTCGCCGACGCCGGCCGCTGCTTCCTCCGCGTCCCGTCCGGCGCGCCGCGCCCGTTCGGCCGGTTCCCGGGCGTCCCGCAGCCGGTCCAGCATCCGGCGTACGGCGGCGGCCTGAGCGAGTACGGCGAGGGCGGCGGCGTAGGGGTCGCCGGCCGTCTCCCGGTGCAGGGCGGCGAACTCCGGTGCCTCCACGAGCGCGGTGACGATCGCGTGGCCGACCAGCCGGGAGGGGTCCATCTCGGCGCGGTCGCGCAGCCGGGGGGCGGCCTGGTAGGCGGTGAGGAACATGTCGCCCAGCAGCTCCTCGGCGTGGGCGTGCCGGGCCCCCAGTTCCTCGGCCAGTTCCCCCAGGGCGGCGGCCCGGCCGCGGGTGTCCTGCCAGGTCATCCGGGAGTAGGGGTCCGCGCGCACGGCGGAGGTGTGCCGGGCGGGGGGCGCCGCGGACGCGGCCAGCCAGGGCCCGGCACGGCCGGTCAGCTCCTGGAGGTCCGTAGGTTCGGGGTCCATGGGTTCGGGGTCCATGGGTTCGGAGTCCATAGGTTCCTGGAGGTCCGTCGGCTCCGCGGCCGTGCGCGGACCGGTTCCTTCCGGCACCGCCGTCATGACCGGAGCTGCTCCTCGACCGTGGCGGCGTCCATGCCGAGGGCCTCGGTGAGGACGCGGGCGCGGACCGCGCGCTGGCGGACGGTGACCCGGTCGATGGTGGCGGTGGAGCGTCCGGCGCCGGCCGCCTCCGCGCGGAGCCGCTCCAGCCGCCGCCCGGCGACGGCGAGCTTGTTGTGGGCGTGGGTGATCACCCACGAGCTGAGCGCCTCGCGGGACTGTCCGGCCATGGAGTCGAGCTGCGTCTCCAGTTCCTCGACGAGGTCGGCGAGGTCGAGGGCCTCCTTGGCATCGGGGTTGACCAGGTGCAGGATCTCCCGCTCCACGGTGGGCCGCTGGGCCGGGGAGTCCCACAGCACGTGGGTCAGCACGGAGAGGTCGGTCTCGGCGACCGCCGGGCGGCCGTCGAGCCAGGCGGACGCCTGGAGCAGCCGCACCGCCTGCCGCCAGCGGCGGTCGGAGGCGACGAGTTCCTTGCGGCGCAGGGCGGCGCGCAGGGTGCAGACGGCGTCGACGACCGTCTCGGGGACGGCGACGGCCGGGACGGACTCGTCCACGGCGTGCCGCAGTCCGTCGAGTCCGACGGTGGTCCGCGTCGGGGCGGCCGGGGGGCTGACGGCGGAGCGGACCAGGGCCGCGAAGTTGGAGGGATCGGCGAGGTAGCCGACCTCGATCCGGACCAGGAGCCGGTCGTAGATGGCGGCGGTCTCCTCCCCGGTGGGCAGTTCGTTGCTGGCGGTGATGGCGCCGATGAGCGGGCAGCGGACCGGTTCGCCGCCGTTCTCGGGGTGGTAGATCCGCTCGTTGAGGAAGCCGAGCGTCTCGTTGAGCGCGGCCGTGGAGCACTTGAAGATCTCGTCGATGAAGGCGACGTGCGCGGTCGTGGCCCGGCCGTCGTAAACCTGCCGGTACTCGCCGCGGGCCAGCGCGGCGACGTCGATGGGCCCGAACATCCGCGTCGGCGCGGTGAACTTCGACAGCAGGATCTCCCAGTACGACGCGCCGTCGATCCGGCCCGTCAGCTCCCGCGCCAGCTCGGACTTGGCCGTGCCGGGCGGGCCCAGCACCAGCGAGTGCTGCCCGGCCAGCAGGGTCACCACCAGTGTCCGGACCACGTCGTCCCGCTCGTAGAAGCGGTCCGACAGCTCGCCGCTGATCGCCCGCAGCCTCGCGGCCGTGTCCCGCGCGTCCCGCGCCCCCATGTGCGAAAACCCCCCTGCCGGTGAACTGCCAGCAAGATAACGCGACCGGACCGTCGGCGCTCGACAGCCGTCGTAGCGGGGCCGGTTCGGGTGCGGTGCCGTGCGGCCCGTCGTTCGTACGGGCCCGGCCCACGCGGTGCGGGGCACCGCCCGCGATGCGGCAGGATGAGCGACCGTGCCGCTCGAACTGCCGTACGTGGCGGCGCGGTCGACCGTTTTTCGAGAACGAGCAGGTGACGTTGTGACGACACTCCGCATCCGGCCGTCGGCGAGGGTACTCGCCGCCGCTCGCGTTCCCGGGGGTGACCGGTGACGCGCGACCTCGCCGTGCACGACCTGGTGACGGCCGGCATCGCGCTGGTCGCCGGTGTCCTGGCCGCCTTCCTGCTGCGCGCGGGCCTGCGGTGGCTGGCCGGGCACGCCGGCCGCACCCGCTGGGGCGGCGACGACGTCATCGTGGCGGCGCTGCGCACGGTGGCGCCGTGGGCAGCGGTCAGCGCCGGTGTCGCGGGCGCGGCGGCGGCGCTGCCGCTGGCCCGGCCGGTCCAGCACGCCGTCAACCAGGTGCTGACGGTGCTGCTGATCTTCGTGGTGACCGTGACGGCGGCCCGGGTGATCGCCGGACTGGTCCGGACGGTGACGGCGTCCCGCTCCGGGGTCGCCGGATCGGCCACGATCTTCGTCAACATCACCCGGGTACTGGTCCTCGCCATCGGCTTCCTGGTGGTGCTCCAGACCCTCGGCATCTCCATAGCGCCGCTGCTCACCGCGCTGGGCGTGGGCGGTCTCGCGGTCGCCCTGGCCCTCCAGGACACCCTGGCCAACCTCTTCGCGGGCATTCACATCCTCGCCTCCAAGACCGTGCAGCCCGGGGACTACATCCGGCTCAGCAGCGGCGAGGAGGGCTACGTCGAGGACATCAACTGGCGGCAGACGACCGTGCGCGCACTCTCCAACAACCTGGTGGTGATCCCCAACGGACAGCTCGCCAAGTCCAACATGACCAACTTCATGCGGCCCGAGCAGGAGCTGACCATCCTGGTCCAGGTGGGCGTCGCCTACGACAGTGATCTCGACCAGGTGGAGCGGGTGACCGCCGAGGTCGTCACCGAGGTGATGACGGAGATCACCGGTGCCGTCCCGGAGCACGAGCCGGCAATCCGCTTCCACACCTTCGGCGACTCGCGGATCGGCTTCACGGTCATCCTGGGCGTCGGGGAGTTCAGCGACCAGTACCGGATCAAGCACGAGTTCATCAAGCGGCTGCACCGCCGCTACCGCGCCGAGGGCATCCGCATCCCCTCCCCCGCGCGCACCGTCGCCCTCCAGCAGGGCGCGGTGGTCTTCCCGCAGCAGCGCGCGGCCGACGACGCGCCGCGGCCACTGCGCGACTGAGACGCGACCGGGACAAGACCGGGAGCCGGTCTGGGACACGACCGGCTCCCGACCGGGGACACGACCGGCTCCCCGGCCGGGGACGCGGCCGGGAGCCGGTGTCACGCGGAACTCCGCGGCGGACCCCTGTCGAGACCGGGCCGCCCACGAGATATCTTGATGTCGAGCAATGTTGCAGACGTGGAGCGGAGCACCGGTGACTGACTCGACCATCATCTATACGCACACTGACGAGGCCCCGGCCCTGGCGACGTATTCCTTCCTGCCGGTGATCCGGGCGTACGCCTCGCAGGCGGGCGTTCCCGTGGAGACCCGGGACATCTCGCTGGCCGGACGCATCATCGCCGTGTTCCCGGAGTACCTCACCGAGGACCAGCGCATCCCGGACGCCCTCGCCGAGCTGGGCGAGCTGGCCAAGACCCCCGCGGCCAACATCATCAAGCTGCCGAACATCTCGGCGTCGATCCCGCAGCTCAAGGCCGCGGTCGCGGAGCTTCAGGGCCAGGGGTACGCGCTGCCCGCCTACCCGGACGACCCGAAGACCGACGAGGAGCGCGACATCCGCGCCCGCTACGACAAGGTCAAGGGCTCCGCGGTCAACCCGGTGCTGCGCGAGGGCAACTCCGACCGCCGCGCCCCCGCCTCGGTCAAGAACTACGCCAAGAACCACCCGCACCGCATGGGCGCCTGGTCCGGCGAGTCGAAGACGAACGTCGCGACGATGGGCGAGAACGACTTCCGCTCCACCGAGAAGTCCGTGGTGATCGCCGAGGACGGCGCGCTCCGCATCGAGCTGGTCGGCGACGACGGCACCACCACCGTGCTGCGCGAGTCGGTCCCGGTGAAGAAGGACGAGGTCGTCGACGCCTCCGTGCTGCGCGTCGCCGCGCTGCGCGAGTTCCTCACCGCGCAGGTCGCCCGCGCCAAGGCCGAGGGCGTCCTGTACTCGGTGCACCTGAAGGCCACGATGATGAAGGTCTCCGACCCGATCATCTTCGGCCACGTCGTGCGCGCCTTCTTCCCGAAGACCTTCGCGCGGTACGGCGAGGCCCTCGCCACCGCGGGCCTCACCCCGAACGACGGCCTCGGCGGCATCTACAAGGGCCTGGAGTCCCTCCCGGAGGGCGCCGAGATCAAGGCGTCCTTCGACGCCGAGCTGGCCGAGGGCCCGGAGCTGGCCATGGTCGACTCCGACAAGGGCATCACCAACCTGCACGTCCCCTCCGACGTCATCATCGACGCCTCCATGCCGGCGATGATCCGCACCTCCGGCCACATGTGGGGCCCGGACGGCCAGGAGCACGACGCCCTCGCGGTGATCCCGGACTCCTCCTACGCGGGCGTCTACCAGGCCGTGATCGAGGACTGCCGCGCGAACGGCGCCTACGACCCGTCCACCATGGGCTCGGTCCCGAACGTCGGCCTCATGGCGCAGAAGGCCGAGGAGTACGGCAGCCACGACAAGACCTTCGAGATCCCCGTCACCGGCACGGTCCGCCTGGTCGACCAGGCCGGTGACGTCGTCATCGAGCAGACCGTCTCGGCCGGCGACATCTTCCGCGCCTGCCAGACCAAGGACGCCCCGATCCGCGACTGGGTCAAGCTGGCCGTCACCCGCGCCCGCGCCACCGGCGACCCGGCCGTCTTCTGGCTGGACGCGACCCGCGCCCACGACGCCAACCTGATCGCCAAGGTGGAGGCGTACCTGCCGGAGCACGACACCGAGGGCCTGGACATCAGGGTCCTCTCCCCGGTGGAGGCCACGAAGCTCTCGGTGGAGCGCATCCGCCGCGGCGAGAACACCATCTCCGTCACCGGCAACGTGCTGCGCGACTACCTGACCGACCTCTTCCCCATCCTGGAGCTGGGCACCAGCGCCAAGATGCTGTCGGTCGTCCCGCTGATGGCGGGCGGCGGCCTCTTCGAGACCGGCGCCGGCGGCTCCGCGCCCAAGCACGTGCAGCAGCTCGTCAAGGAGAACTACCTGCGCTGGGACTCCCTCGGTGAGTTCTTCGCGCTGGTGCCGTCCCTGGAGCAGTTCGCCGAGGCCACGGGGAACACCCGCGCCAAGGTCCTCGCCGACGCCCTCGACCGCGCGACGGCGGCCTTCCTCAACGAGGACAAGTCCCCGACCCGTCGCGTCGGCGGCATCGACAACCGCGGCAGCCACTTCTTCCTGTCCCTGTACTGGGCGCAGGAACTGGCGAAGCAGACCGACGACGCGGAGCTGGCCAAGGCCTTCGCCCCGCTCGCCGAGAAGCTCGCCGCCGACGAGGCGAAGATCGTCGAGGAGCTGAACGCCGTCCAGGGCAGCCCGGCCGAGATCGGCGGCTACTACCAGCCCGACCCGGCCAAGGCCGCCGAGGTCATGCGTCCGTCGGCGACGTGGAACGAGGCGCTGGCGTCCCTGAGCTGACCGGCTCACGCCACGACGACGACCGCCCCGCCCGGGTTCCGCCCCGGCCGGGGCGGTCGTGCGTCCGGCGGGGCGGTACGCACATGACGACCATCCCGGCGAGCATCAGACCGCAGCCGGCCCACGCCGCCGGTGCGAGGCGCTCGTCCAGCAGGAGGACGCCGATCAGGGCGGCGGCCAGCGGCTCGGCGAGGCTGAGCGTGCCCGCCGTGGTCGCCCGTACGCGGCTCAGCCCGGCGGTGAACAGCCAGTAGGCGAGGGCGGTGGTGGCCACCACCAGCCAGGCGATCAGAGCGGCGGTCGCGCCGTCGCCCAGCGGCGCGGTGTCCCCGGCCGTCCAGGGCAGCAGCGGCACGGAGCCCACCAGCAGGGTGAGCGCGGAGACGGTCGGCAGGTGGACGCCGGGGTGGGTGTCGGCCAGCTTCTTGGCGTACACGGTGTACAGGGCGTAGCAGGTGCCGGCGGCCACCGCGAGGAGCAGGCCGAGCGGGTCGACGCGGGTGCTGCCCGGCGCCAGCAGCAGGGCGCAGCCGGCCACCGCCGCGACGGTGCCGGCGAGCCACGCGGCCCGCAGCCGCTCACCGGTGACCCAGCGGGCGCAGACGCCGGTGGCGGCGGGGGCGGTGCCGAGCGCGATCACCGTGGCGAGGGCCGCGCCGCTGCGCGCCACGGAGGAGAGGAAGGCGGCCTGGTAGACGCCCGTCGCGACGGCGCAGACCAGCAGCAGGCGCGGGACGCCGGGCACGGCGAGCGTCCGGAGCGTCCTCGGGCGGACGGTGAAAGCGGCGAGGACCAGTCCACCCGCGAGCAGCCGCCAGCCGCCGAGGGCGGCGGGCGCCATGGCACTGGCCGCCAGGACCTGGGCGGGGCCGACGGTCCCCCACAGCACCGCCGCGGCCAGCACCAGGCCCGGCCCGAGGACCGGGCCGTTGTTCCGTGTGTTCATGGCCGGGGACACTAGACAGGTGTGCGGATCTTTCCGACTCATGCCGTACGTCGTGCGGCGTATGCTGGCTTCCGTGGAACTTGATGCGCTGGACCGGGCCCTGCTGCGGGAGCTGCAGAACGATGCACGGCAGACCAACCGCGACCTGGCGGCCAAGACGGGGGTCTCCCCGTCGACCTCCCTCGAACGGGTGCGGCTGCTGCGTGAGCGCGGTGTGATCACCGGCTACCACGCGGCGCTCGACCTCGACGCGGCCGGGCGGCCCGTGCAGGCGCTGATCTCGGTCCGCATCCGGCCGCCGGCCCGGCCGGTCATCGAGGGGTTCCGGGAGTGGGCGGCGCGGCTGCCCGAGGTGATCGGCCTCTTCGTGACCTCGGGCGGCCACGACTTCCTGATCCACGTCGCCGTCCCCGACGTGGACGGCGTGTACGCGTTCGTCATCGACCGCCTCACCGAGCGCCGCGAGGTCGCGGACGTGCAGACCACGATGGTCTACGAGCATGTGCGGCCCCGCCGGATCGAACCGGCGCCGGCGGCTCCCGGCCGCCCCCGCTCGCCCCGTACCGCCCGCTGACTCCCCCGGAGCCGCCCCCGATGCCCGACCGCACCCCGCCCTCCTACGCGCTGCTGCCCGGCGCCGCCGGCTCGCCGGTGATCCTGCACGTCCCCCACTCCGCCCGGGAGATCCCGGCCGACGCCCGCGCGGGCATCGTGCTCGACGACGACACGCTGGCGCGGGAGCTGGACCACATCACCGACGCGCACACGGCGCGGATCGCCGAGGAGGCCGCCGAGCGGGCCGGTCGACGTCCGTGGCGGTTCGTCAACCGGCTCTCCCGGCTGGTCGTCGACCCCGAGCGCTTCCCGGACGGCCGGGAGGAGATGACGGCCGTCGGCATGGGCGCGGTGTACACCCGTACGACGCACGGTGAGGTCCTGCGGCCCGCGGACACCGACCCGGGCCCGCTGGTCGAGCGGTACTTCCGGCCGTACGCGCGGGCGATGGCCGGGGCGGTGGCGGACCGGCTCGCCGCCACCGGCCGGGCGGTGATCGTGGATGTGCACAGCTACCCCACCGAGCGGCTCCCCTACGAGCTGCACGGCGACGGTCCGCGCCCGCCCGTCTGCCTGGGCACCGACGCCTTCCACACGCCGCCGTGGCTGCTCGCCGCGGCCCGGGAGGCGTTCGCGCCGTGCGGGGAGACCGGGCTCGACAGCCCGTTCAGCGGGACGTACGTGCCGCTGGAGTTCTACGGCGAGCGGGCGGAGGTCGGCGCGCTGATGGTGGAGATCCGCCGGGACACCTACATGAGCGAACCGGGCGGCCCGGCCGGGCCGGGGCTGACCCGGCTCGCGGCGGCGCTGGCCGCGCTCGTGGACGCCGTCCCGGCCTGAGAGCCGGTGTCATGTCCCCGGCCGGTCGTCGGCCCGACCACCGGCTGGAGCACTTCCGCGCGACAGGCGGGAGGCGCGCGGGGAGGGTGGGGGCATGACGCAGGAGACCTCCACGCGCACCGATCCGGCACCGCCCCCGGTACGGGACTGGCCCGCCGCCGACCTGACGGGCACGGAGTTCGACCCGGTCCTCGCCGAGCTGATGCGCGAGGGGCCGCTGACCCGCATCCGGCTGCCGTTCGGCGAGGGCTGGGCGTGGCTGGCCACCCGGTACGAGGACGTCAGGACGGTCACCAACGACGCGCGGTTCGGCCGCGCCGAGGTGACGCGGCGTCAGGTCACGCGGATGGCGCCGCACTTCAAGCCGCGGCCCGGCTCGCTGGCCTTCGCCGACCAGCCGGAGCACAACCGGCTGCGGCGCGCGGTGGCCGGCGCGTTCACGGTCGGCGCGACGAGGCGGCTGCGGCCCCGCGCCCAGGAGATGCTGGACGGGCTGGTGGACGGGGTGCTGCGGGACGGGCCGCCGGCGGATCTGGTGGAGCGGGTCCTCGAACCGTTCCCGATCGCCGTGGTCAGCGACGTCATGGGGGTGCCCGCCGCCGACCGGGAGCGGGTGCACTCCTGGACCCGGGAGATCATCTCCACCTCCGGCGGCGTCGAGGGCGCCGACCGCGCGAAGACCAGCCTCTACGGGTGGATCACCGAGACCGTCCGGGCGCGCGCCGACGGCGCCGGTGAGGACGTGTACACGCTGCTCGGGCGGGCCGTCGCCCGGGGCGAGGTCGCCGAGGAGGAGGCGGTCGGCCTGGCCGGTCCGCTTCAGATCGGCGGCGAGGCCGTGACCCACAACAGCGGCCAGATGCTGTACCTGCTGCTCACCCGGCCGGAGCTGATGGCGCGGATGCGGGAGCGGCCCGGGGAGCGGGGTCCCGTCCTGGAGGAGCTGCTGCGCTGGATCCCGCACCGCTCCTCGGTGGGGCTCGCCCGGATCGCCCTGGAGGACGTCGAGCTGCGCGGGCACCGCATCCGTGCGGGCGACGCCGTCTACGTCTCCTACCTGGCCGCCAACCGGGACCCGGAGGTCTTCGACGAGCCGGACCGGATCGACCCGGACCGGGACCCCGACCCGCACCTGGCGTTCGGCAACGGACCGCACCACTGCACCGGCGCCGTGCTCGCCCGGATGCAGACCGAGCTGATCGTCGGCACCCTGCTCGACCGGATGCCGGGCCTGCACCTGGCGACGGGTGCCGACGGGGTGGAGTGGCGGCGCAGGACCATGATCCGCGGCCCGCGCACCCTGCCCTGCGCCTGGTGACCGACGCGGCCCAGAGGCCAGGTGCCGCTCGGCAGCCGGTGATCCGACGACAGGCCCTAGCCGGTCACGCCCGCATCCACTCGGTCATCACGACCTCACCGCCCGCCCGCAGCCGCAGGGCGAACGGGCCGGCCGGCGGTACGTCGCCGGTGAAGCGGCCCATGTCGTCGGCGGCGAGCGAGCGGGCCGTCTGGGGGCCGCTGAGGACCTCGATCCGGGCCGGCTGCGGCGGCATCACCTGGCCGAACAGTCCGTCGGCGCTCACCTCCACGTCCAGGCTCACCTCGCCCGCGCGGAAGGTCAGCATCCGCGGCGGGTCGGTCTCCCCCCTGATCGGCAGCGCGTCGACCAGCGAGTCGAAGGTCAGCTCGGCGAGCCGCGCCTCCAGGTCGTGCAGCGCGTACGCCTCCACGGCCAGCCGGTTCAGCTCGGGCGGCACCGGGTCGAGTATGCCCGCCGCCTGGCGCAGCTCCTCCTCCAGCAGCGAGTCGTCGAACTCGTCGTCGGCCACCGTGCTGTCGCCGGTCCCGCCGTTGCCGCCGGTTCCGTCGTTCTCGTCCTGTGTGCCGTTCATGTCGTTCATGCCGTCCCCCGTGCCTCCAGTCGCGCCCGCAGGCGCCTCAGACAGCGCTGTCGCATCGGCCCGATACTGCCCACGGCGATCCCCAGGGCCGCCGACACCTCCTGATAGCTGGGCGGCTGCGACGCCATGAGCACGCGCAGCAACTGCCGGCACTTCTCGCCCAGTTCCTCGAACTCCTGCCAGAGCCGGCGCACCCGCTCGCTCTGGGCGGCGGCCTCCTCGGAGTCGAGGAAGGACTCCTCGGGCGTGAGGTCCTCGCTGACCCGGTCGAGCAGTTGCGGATCGTCCGTGACGGTCCACCGCTTGGCCGCCCTGATCACCTTCAGGGACTCGTTGCGCGCGGTGCTCGCCAGCCACGAACCCGCCTTCTCCGGTTCCCGGATGCGCCCCAGGTGCTGGGCGAAACGGAACCAGGCGGTCTGGTACACCTCGTGCGCGTCGGCGTCGGACAGCCGGTGTGCCCGCACCACGGACCACACCAGCGGTCCCAGCCCTTCCACCAGCGCCTTCCAGGCCGCCGCGTCGCCGTCGGCGGCGGACTGGACGAGCGCCCCGACATCTGTACGGTCCACGGCCCCACCCCTCGAGTACGACACGCCATCGTACGCCGTGGAGGGGGCCGTTCCGCCCCTCATGCCGCGTCGGCCGGGGGTTCGACGGAGACCGGCCGCCAGGTCGCCGGACGCAGCGCCGGCACGTGCGCGCCACGGACCTCGGCGTACTCCGTGTTCCCGGCCAGCAGCTGGGTGCGGGCGGCGCGCGCGGCGCTCTCCTGGTGGGCGGTCATGTGCGCGGCGACGAGTCCGGCCGCCACCGGGGTGGCGAACGAGGTGCCGCTCCACTGCGCGTGCCCCTCGAACATCACCTGGTCGGGCTTGCCGGGGGCGTCGCCGGAGTCGCTGAGCAGCCCGGTGTGCCGGGGTGTCCGGCAGGTGCAGGAGTAGGTGAAGCCGAACCGGCACGCGTCGTAGGTGGAGTGCTGGTAGACGTAGGGCACGGGGGTGTCGAACCCCGTGAGGGAGCTGATGAGGCGCTCGCCGGGGGCGTACGCCTTCACCCAGGCGCCGTGGTTGGTGAAGCAGGCGCCGTACTCGCCGTCCCCACGGAGCGCGCCGACCGACAGCACGGCGTTCTCCCAGCCGGGCAGGTCGGCGTAGGCGGCCGGCCAGAACGGGGTGGCGCTGGAGTTGTTGCCGGCGGCGGCGACCAGCAGGGTGCCTCGGTCGCGGAGTTCCTCCATGAAGGCGTGCACGCCGAGCAGGCCGTCGGTGCGGCCGTTGGGCGTGCCGGCGGACAGGCTGATGACGTCGGGCCAGCCGCCCTGGTCGACCGCCTCGAAGAGCTTCTCGCCGAACTCGGACTCCAGGATGGCGCCGGCGTCGTTCAGGGTGTTGCGGACGGTGATGTCGGTGTTGGGGGCGACGGCCGCGAGCAGCCCCGCGATGAAGGTGCCGTGGCCGACGTACTGGCACAGGACACCGTCGTCGTCGCACTCCTTGACCTGGAGGTCGCCGTCGGTGTGGGCGAGCAGCGGGGAGGAGCGGTAGTCGCGCATGAGGCCGGTGTCGATGACGAGGACACCGACGGCCGAGGCGGCGTCGTACGGGGTGTCCGCCGCCGCCGGGTTCGGCGGGTCGGTGCGGGGCACCGGTACGGGTTCGTCGCCGGGGCAGGCGTTGACGGCGATGGTCACGACGTGGTTGCGGCTGATCAGCCGGCGGGTCGCGCGGCCCTCGGCGGCGCGCAGCGAGCGCAGGGCGTTGGCGACGGCCGCGTCGCCTGCCCCGGTGCCCTCGCCGGGGTCGCCGACCTGGATGCGGGTGATGCCGGAGCGGTTGGTCTCCGGGCCGGCCCGGCGCACCTGGCCGGCGTCGAGCTCCGGGACAGCCGTGAAGTGCTCGCGCACGGTGTCCTCGACGACGCGTGCCTCCTCGCCGTCGCGGGCGAGGACGACGCCTTTCTCGTAGAGGAACTCGGCGGAGTCGTCGGGGCCCATCGCCAGGGGGACGTCGGGCATCGAGCGCTGGATCTGGCCGAACTGCTCTCGGAATCGCTGTGGCGCCATGGCGTGTCCTCCCACTGGAGCGGCGGTCGTCAATCAGAACCCGCGGGAGGCCGATTGATACAGACTCACATCTGTGTGACATGTTCTCGTGCCACTACCATCCGTGGGGTGACAGGGGGAAGCGAGTCGGTTCTCGAACTGCTGCCGATGGTGTTCGCCGCCCCGAACGAGGCTGTGGCGAAGGCGGAAAGGCTACTGCTGGCCGCTCCGCGGCCCCTGCACGCCTCGATCGCCCACCAGGTGATCGGCATCTGGCAGCGGGACTTCGGCGACACCCGGCTGGCCCTGGCCCATCTGCGGCGCGCCCGCGATCTCGCCGCCCGCGCGGAGTCACCGGAGCGGGAGGCGGACGTGCTGGCCACGCTGGGTGTGGCGCTGGTGCACACGGGCCGTACCCGGCAGGGTCTGGCGGCCTTCGAGCGGGGGGTGGCGCGCGGCACCGGGCTCACCCGGGCGCGGGTGCTGTACCGGCGGGCGTACGTCTGGTGGGTGCTGGGCCGGCACGGGGAGGCGCTGGAGGACGTACGGCGGGCCATAGTCGTGCTGCGGCAGGCGGGGGACGTCATCTGGACGGCGCGAGCGCTGACGCTGCGTGCGACGGTGCACCTGGCGCTCGGCGCGGTGGACCGCGCGGAGGCCGACTTCACGGCGGCGGAGGCGCTGTGGGGCACCACGGACCAGGAGCACGACAAGGCCGACGCGGTGGAGAGCCGGGGGCTGGCGGCGTTCCGTTCCGGGGACGTCCCTGCGGCGCTCAGGCTCCTCGACGAGGCCGGGGAGCGGTACGCGGAGCTGGGCACGCCGACGTTCATGCTGGACATCCGGCGCTGCGAGGTGAAGCTGGCGGCGGGGCTGGCGCCGGAGGCGCTGGCCGAGGCGGACGCCGCGATCGCCGAACTGGACGGCATCGGCGGGCAGTCCACCCGCAAGGCCGAGCTGCTGCTGGTCGCGGCGCGGGCGGCCCGGCTGGCCGGTGACGCGCAGACGGCGATAGCGCGGGCCGCGGTCGCCGTGCGGCTGTTCGCGGCGCAGCGGCGCACCTGGTACGAGACGCACGCCCGGCTGGTGCTGATCGAGGCGCGGGTCGCGGCCGGGCGGGGTTCGGGGCGGCTGGTCGCGGACGCGGCGGCGGTGGCGGAGCGGCTGGCGGCGTTCGGCGCGCCGGCCGCGCCGGAGGCTTCGCTGCTGGCCGGGCGGATCGCCCTCGGCCTGGGCTGGACGGCGGACGCGGAGCGGCATCTGGCCCGTGCGGCGCGCGGCCGGCACAGCGGGCCGGCGCTGACGCGGGTGACGGGCTGGGCGGCGCAGGCGCTGCGGGCGCGGGCCGCGGGGTCGACGCGCGGGGTGCTGGAGGCGTGCCGGCGGGGTCTGGACGTGCTGGACGACCACCGGATGACGCTCGGGGCGTCGGAGCTGCGGGCCCGCGCCACGCAGCAGGGCGCGGAGCTGGCGGCGCTGGCGCAGGAGGCGTCGCTGGCGTCGGGCGGGCCGCGGCGGCTGCTGGTGTGGAGCGAGCGGTGGCGGGCGACGGCGCTGGCGACTCCGCCGACCCGGCCGCCGGCCGATCCGGTCCTGCTCAGCGACCTGACGGCGTTCCGGGAGATCGCCGCGCGGGCCGAGGAGACCCGGATGGAGGGCCGTCCGGTCGCGGCCCTGGAGCGGGAACAGCGCCGTCTGGAGCGGGAGATCCGCGCCCGGACCCTGCACATGCGGGGCGAGGCGCCGGGCGGCAGTGACCGGTTCGACGTGGGCCGGCTGCTGACGGCGCTCGGCGACGACGTGCGGCTGGTGGAGCTGGCGGTGCTCGACGGCCGGGTGCAGGTGCTGCTGTGCGGGGAAGGGCGGGTGCGGCGGTTCGAGGCGGGGCTGCTGGCGGAGGCGGAGCGGGAGGCGGAGTTCGTCCAGGCCGGGCTGCGGCGGCTGGCGCATCCGGGGGCGGAGGCGCGGCTTCCGCTGGTGGAGGCGGCCGGACGCCGCCTGGAGGAGCTGCTGTTCGGTCCGGCGGCGGCGCAGCTGGGCTCCGGCCCGGTCGTGGTGGTCCCTCCCGGGCGGCTGCACCGGGTGCCGTGGGCGCTGCTGCCGTCGCTGCGCGAGCGGGTCCTCAGTGTCTCGCCGTCGGCGAGCAGCTGGCTGCGTGCCCGGGAGACGGCACCGCCGTCGCTGGGCCGGCACGTCCTGGTCCGCGGTCCCGGCCTGGCGAGCGGCGGCGCGGAGGTGCCCCTGCTCGCGGAGGGGTACGGGACGGGACTCTGGGGCGCGCCGGTGGTGCTTGAGGAGGGCGGCGCGCGGGTGGAGCGGGTGCTGCGGGAGCTGGACGGGGCCGCGCTGGCGCACATCGCGGCGCACGGTACGTTCCGGGCGGACAGTCCGCTGTTCTCGTCGCTGCGGATGACGGACGGTCCGCTGATCGTCCACGACTTCGAACGGCTGGACCGCAGTCCGTACCGGATCATCCTGTCCTGCTGCGACACCGGCCGGTTCGCATCCGTCGGCGCGGACGAGCTGCTCGGTCTGGTCACCGCGCTGCTGCCGCTCGGCACGGCGGGTGTGGTGGCGTGCAGCGCACCGGTCAACGACGCGGCGGTCGTCCCGCTGATGCTCGCCCTCCACAAGGGCCTGGACGCGGGCCTGTCCCTGGCGGAAGCCCTCCGCGACGCGCGCGCGTCCCTGCCGAACGACACCGTCCACCAGGCGACGGGCTGGGCGTTCTCGGCGTTCGGCGCGGCGTAGGGGGACGGCTCGGGGTCCGGCGGTTCGGGGTTCAGGCCGGCTGGGGTTCCGGGGGCCTCGTCAGGGTCGGCAGGGTGGTGCGGTCCGTGACGCCCAGGCGGGTGTAGGCGCCGTAGAGGTGGTTGCCGACGGTGCGGACGGAGAGGGTGAGGCGCTCGGCGATCTGCCGGTTGGTGAGGCCGGCCGCGGCGAGGGTGACGATCTGCCGCTGCCGGGCGGTGAGTTCACCGAGGACCAGACCGGCCAGGGCCGGGGTGCGGGCGCCCTGGCAGCGGCGGGCCAGGGCGACGGCGCGGGTGCGGGCGGTGCGCGCGGCGCTCGGGTCGCGGTGCGCCCGTACGGCCTGGGCGTACGCCTCGGCGGCGTAGAGCAGGTAGCCGTGCCGCTCCAGCCGGGCGGCGGCCCGGT